>DATHCS010000200.1:0-5431 GCA_035319405.1 Candidatus Dormiibacterota bacterium
CCTCAGCTCGGGTGTCAGCTCGGTGTCGATCACGACCACGAGCCCCTCGTCGTGAGCCACGGCGGTGCCGGGCTTCGGCGTCGCCTGGATCTCCACCTCGTCGGGGGCGAGCGTCACGTCGGCCAGCGTCACGCTGCCGTCCTCGGCGATGTGGAAGGCACCGGCGCGCGCCGCCGCCAGCACGGCAGGCACCTGCGCACCGAGGCGCCGCCCGATGACGGGCAGCAGCGGCCGCACGCGTCGCTCGAGGAGATCGGACTCGTCGCCGATCAGCTCCACGCGGCGCACGTTCAGCTCCTCCGCGAAGAGCGCCAGCAGCTCGTCCTGCACCGCCGCTTCGAGGCCCGTGGCGAGCACACCGCCGGGCAGCGCCAGCCAGGCCGTGGCGAGCGGCTGGCGGACCTTCAGGCCGGCCTGGCCGCGCAGCGTGCGACCCAGCTCGACGGCCCGCCGCAGCGTGGCCATGGCCGCCTCCAGCCGCGCGTCGCGATCCTCGCCGCCGGGCTCGGGCCACGAGGTCAGGTGTACCGAATCGGGCCCCTCCGCCCCCGCCTCGGCGACGAGCACCTGGTAGAGCTCCTCGGCGAAGAACGGCAGGAGCGGGGCCGCCACCTGGGCCGTGACGACGAGCGCTTCGTGCAGCGTGGCGAGCGCCGCCGACCGCTCGACCGGATCGGCGGCGCGGGCGAAGCGGCGCCGACTGCGGCGCACGTACCAGGTGGAGAGGTCGTCGATCTGCTCGGCCACCCGCAGCGCCGCGCCCCGCGCGTCGTAGCCATCGAGCGCCGCACGGGCCTCCAATGCAAGCCCGGCGGTCCGGGAGGCGAGCCAGCGGTCGAGCGCGTTCGCCCGGCTCCCGGCGCCGGTGCCGGCGGCGCGCTCCGGCGCCGCTCCCGCCGCGCTCGTGTCCCCGGCGCCCGGCCGCCAGCCGGCGAGGCCGGCGTAGGTGATGAAGAAGGCGAAGACGTTCCACAGCACCAGCAGCTCACGGCGCGACTCGTCGCCCAGCGCCCAGCCGAAGAGGATGTTCTCCTCTGGGCGAGCCCTGCAGAAGGCCCAGCGCATGACGTCCACGCCCATCCGCTCGGCGGCCTCGTCGAACTCGATGGCATTGCCCCAGCTCTTGTGCATCTGGCGCCCGTCGGCGCCGAAGACGAGGGCGTAGCCGAACAGGGAACGGAAGGGCGGCTCGCGGCGCAGCACGGTGCTCATGGCCAGCATCGAGTAGAACCAGTTGCGGAACTGGCCGGGGAAGCTCTCCGTGACGAAGTCGGCCGGGAACCAGGTGCGCCAGTACTCGGGATCCTCGCGGAAGTGCAGGGTGCTGAAGGGCACGATCCCGGCATCCAGCCAGGGATTGCCCACATCCCGGATGCGCTGCACCGGCGCCCCGCAGCCGCCGCAGGCGATGCGCACCTCGTCGACCCACGGGCGGTGCGGGGTGTGCCCCTCGAGCGCCTCCCAGCCGCTGACGGCCCGCTGCCGCAGCTCCTCGCGCCCACCGATCACCTCGACCGTCCCGCATGCCGCGCAGTCGTAGATCGGCAGCGCCAGCCCCCAGTAGCGCTTCTTGCTGATCATCCAGTCGTGCATGTTGCGCAACCAGTCGAGCTCGCGGTCGTAGCCGAAGCCGGGGATCCAGGTGATGCGGTCGACCTGCTCCATGATCTGGTAGCGCAGGCTGGCATCGACCTGTTCCGGCGAGAGGGTCTCGCGCGGCTGGTCGTAGACGGGCCCCATCGAGATGTACCACTCGTCCACGAGGCGGAACACGAGCGGCGTGTCGCAGCGCCAGCAGTGCGGGTAGCGGTGGCGGTAGGACTCGAGCCGGTAGAAGCGGTGCTCGTGGCGCAGCCGCTCCACGATCGGCTCGGCCACGTCACGGACGTCGCGCCCGCTGAACGGCCCGAAGCCCTCGATGTAGACGCCGAATTCGTCGAGCGGCGTGATGATGGGCAGGCCAAGCGTCCTGCCCAGGGCGAAGTCCTCGGCGCCGCATCCGGGGGCGACGTGGACGATGCCGGTGCCCTCCTCCTCGCCGACCTCGTCCCAGGCCACCACGCGGTGCTCGTAGGCCGCCGGCTCGAAGGCCTGGCGCACGGCCGGGAGGTCGTCGAAGGGACCCTCGTAGCGCCAGCCCACCAGCTCCCGTCCGGGGCGCTCCTCGAGGACCTCGAAGGGCCCCTCGAGCGCCTGGGCCAGCGTGCCCTTGGCGAGCCACAGCTGGAGCTCGCCCTGGCGGACCCTGACGTAGGCCAGCTCGGGGCCGACGGCAGCGGCCACGTTGGCAGTGAGCGTCCAGGGCGTGGTCGTCCACACGAGCAGCGCCTCGCCCGGACGATCGAGCAGCGGGAAGCGCACCGTGAGGCCCGGATCCTCGCGATCCTGGTAGCCCTCATTGAGCTCCATCTGCGAGATGCCCGTGCCGCAGCGGGCGCACCACGGCATCGTGTCGTGGCCCTTGTACAGCCAGCCCCGCCGATGACACTCGGCGAGGAAGCCCCAGATCAGGTCGTTGTTCTCGTTGCTGAAGGTGAAGTACGAGCCGCCGAGCTCGGGCATGCCGAGGCGGCCGACGAGCATCTCGACGCTGTCGGTCACCGCGCCACGCGGTCCTTCCAGGGTGAGCGTCTGGTCCGGGTCGGCCGCGAGCATGTCGCGCAGGTGGCGCAGCTGCTCCGGATCGTTCCAGTCCATCCACATGCCAAGGCGGATCGACTGCTCGGTCATGCGCGCCGCGAAGGTCAGGACGCGCTGCTTGCAGAGGCTGACGAACTCGGCGATGCCGTACGACTCGATGTCGCGCTTGCTCGTGAAGCCGAGGTCCCGCTCGACGTTGACCTCGACCCACAGGCCCTGGCAATCGAAGCCGTTCTGCCAGCGCTGGTCCTGGCCCAGCATGGCGTGGAAGCGCTGGAAGACGTCCTTGTAGGTGCGGCCCCAGGCGTGGTGCACGCCCATCGGGTTGTTGGCCGTGATGGGGCCGTCGAGGAACGACCACGTCGGGCCGCCGGCGTTCTGGGCGCGCAGCCGCTCGAAGCTGCGGCGGGCACGCCACAGCTCGAGGATGCGGTGCTCCAGGGCAGGCAGGTCCGGGACCGCCGGGACGGGCCGGAAGGTCGGCGGTGGGGACATCGCCGCGAAGGATAGCCGAAGCCCCCGCGCCGCCGGCGGCGCCCCTCGGCGGAGGGGGCTATCATCCCGCCCGATGCAGAACCAGGCGCCGGCACCGCCCCGGCACCGCTCGCCGTTCGTCGCGGCCTTCCTCTCCTTCCTCTTCCCGGGCCTCGGGCAGGCGTACGCGGGCTTCGTCATGCGCGGGCTGGCCTTCGCCGCGCCGATGATCCTGCTGCTGGCCCTCCTGGCCGGCCTGCTGAGCACGAAGGCGACTCGCGACGGGCTCCTGGCGCAGCTGACCAGCCCCACCGTGCTGCTGCTGGTGCTGGTGGCCGACCTGCTGCTGCTGGCCTACCGGCTGGTCGCCATCGTCGACGCCTTCCGCGTGGCGGCCTACGTCGAGGGCGCGTCGCGGGCGCCGGCCGGTGGCCTCTCGCGTCCACGCCTGTCCGTCGCGCCGCTGGCCTTCCTGGGGCTCCTGGCGGTGCTGCTGGTGACCCCCATCCTGCACGTCGGCGTCGCCCGCTACGACCTGCTCGCCTACGACGTGGTGACCAGCATCACCGGCGACCAGGGTGACAACGGCGGCGGGCCGAGCGACAGCGCGAGCGCCAGCACGAGCGCCAGCCCCACCGGTCAGTCGAGCGCGTCTCCCAGCAGCGCCGCCAGCGTCTCGCCGATCCCCCAGTGGAACGGCAAGGAGCGGCTGAACATCCTGCTCGTGGGCGTGGATCAACGTCCGGGTGACATCACCTTCAACACCGACACGATGATCGTGGCCAGCATCGACCCGGTCACGAAGCAGGTGGCCATGCTGAGCCTGCCGCGCGACACCGAAGGCGTGCCGCTCCCGTCGTCGTGGCCGGCGGCGCGCTACTTCGCCAACGGCGTCTACCCGGCCAAGATCAACAGCCTGTGGGTGAACGCCCGTGACAACCCGGGCCTGTACCCGTTTCCCGGCAACAGCGCCAGCCAGAAGGCCAATCGTGGCTACCAGGCCCTCAAAGGCGCGCTCGGAACGCTGTACGGGCTGAACATCCAGTACTACGTGTCGGTCAACTTCGAAGGCTTCCAGCAGGCGGTCGATGAGCTGGGCGGGGTCACGGTCGACGTGCAGATGCCGGTCACCGACAACCACATGCCGATCCCCGACTCGCGCGCCGTCAACCTGTACATCCCCGCTGGCATCCAGCATATGGACGGCACGGCGGCCCTCGCCTACGCACGCGCACGCCACGCCAGCAGCGACTTCGACCGCGCGCAGCGTCAACAGCGGGTGATCCTCTCGCTGCGTCAGCAGACCGATATCGCCAGCCTGCTCGACTTCAACCGCCTGCAACAGCTCGCCACTGACCTCAAGACCGCCATCCACACCGACATCCCGGCCGACCTCTTCCCCCAGCTGGTCGGCCTCGGCCAGGACCTCGACCTGACCAACCTGCGCTCGCTCGTCTTCACCCCGCCGCGCTACGCGGTCGAGTGCAACAACCCCGCGGCTTCCTGCTACTACTCGCTGACGGCCAAGGTGCCCCAGATCCGCCAGGCGGTGCGCTCGATCTTCAACATCAGCCCGCAGCTGGCCGCCTCACGGCTGCAGCTCGACGCCGAGGGCGCCACGGTGGAGGTGCTCAACGGCTCCGGTTCGGCCGGCCAGGCGGCGACCGTCGCGGCCTGGCTGCAGTACCTGGGCATGAATGCCGAGGTCTCCACGATCAACGGCGGGCGCGCCGATCGGCTCGACTACCCGCAGACGGTGATCACCGTCTACAACGGCGCCGAATCCGAGCTGCCCGAGACGGTGCGCGTCCTGCAGGCGCAGTTCGGGGTCACCGTGCAGACCAAGGACGACCCGGCCATCAAGACCGACAAGTTCATCCTCATCACGACCGGCACGGCCACGCCCAAGTTCACCGTCCCCGCGCAGTAGGGGGACGGCCGCTGCCGACCGGACGGCGCCGGGAAGCTAGTAGACCGGGGTCAGCCAGTCCGCATAGGCGGGATTCCGGCCGCGGACGGTGTCGAAGTAGAGGTCCTGCAGCCGCTTCGTGATGGGGCCCACCTCGCCCTCGCCCACCGGCCGGTGGTCGATCGAGATGACCGGCGAGACCTGCGCACCGGTACCGCAGAGGAGGACCTCCTCGGCGACGTAGACCTCGCTGCGATCGATGGCCCGCACGACGGTCTCCAGCCCCAGCTCGCGGCGGGCCAGCTCCATCAGGCCGGCGCGGGTGACGCCCTCCAGGATGTCGTCCGTGACCGGCGGCGTGACCAGCTGCCCGTCGCGCACCATGAAGAGGTTCTCGGCGCTGCCCTC
>DATHCS010000201.1:0-2694 GCA_035319405.1 Candidatus Dormiibacterota bacterium
TGGTCGCCGCGGCCACGCTCTCCAACCGCTACATCAGCGATCGGTTCCTGCCCGACAAGGCCATCGACCTCGTCGACGAGGCGGCCAGCCGGCTGCGGATCGAGATCGACTCGATGCCCACCGAGCTGGACGAGCTGGAGCGCCGGCGCATCCAGCTGGAGATCGAGCGAGAGGCGCTGCGCAAGGAGAAGGACGACGCGTCGCGCTCCCGCCTCGCCGCGCTGGAGAAGGAGCTGGCGGAGATCGCCGAGCAGGCGGGGGCGCTGAAGCAGCAGTGGGAGACCGAGAAGGCCGCCATCGCCGCGCTGCGCGAGACGAAGTCCGAGCTCGAGACCCTGCAGCGCGACATCGAGGCCGCGGAGCGGACCGCCGACTACGGCCGGGCGGCCGAGCTGAAGTACGGCCGCCAGGTCGAGCTGCAGGAGCAACTGAAGGAGCAGGAGGCCGCCGTCGCCGCATCCGGCGGTTCGCGACGGCTGCTCAAGGAAGAGGTCGATGCCGACGACATCGCGCGCATCGTGGCGGCCTGGACCGGCATCCCGGTGGCGCGCCTCATGGAGGGCGAGACGGGCAAGCTGATCCACATGGAGGAGCGGCTGCACCACCGCGTGATCGGCCAGGACGATGCCATCGCCGCGGTCTCCGACGCCGTCCGCCGGGCGCGCGCGGGGCTCAAGGATCCCCGTCGGCCGATCGGCTCGTTCATCTTCCTGGGGCCCACCGGCGTGGGCAAGACCGAGCTGGCGCGAGCCCTGGCTGAGTTCCTCTTCGACGACGAGGCGGCCATGACCCGCCTGGACATGAGCGAGTACATGGAGAAGTACTCCGTCAGTCGCCTCATCGGTGCCCCGCCCGGCTACGTCGGCTACGAGGAGGGCGGCCAGCTGACGGAGGCCGTGCGCCGCCGGCCCTACCAGGTGGTGCTGCTCGACGAGATCGAAAAGGCCCACCCGGACGTCTTCAACGTGCTGCTGCAGGTGCTCGATGACGGGCGGCTGACCGACGGCCAGGGCCGCACCGTCAACTTCAAGGACACCGTGCTGATCATGACCAGCAACGTGGGCAGCCAGTTCATCGCGGCCTACAGCGGGCGCACCGACGAGGCGACCTACGAGCAGATGAAGGCGCAGGTCATCGAGGCGTTGCGGCTCCAGTTCCGGCCCGAGTTCCTCAATCGCGTCGACGAGGTCATCGTCTTCCATGCCCTCAGCGACGCCGACCTGGCGGCCATCGTGGAGCTGCTCGTCACGGACCTGCAGCGGCGCCTGGCGGAGCACGACCTGACCCTCGAGCTGACGCCGGCCGCCCGTCGCCTCATCGCCGCGGAAGGGCACGATCCGGCATTCGGGGCACGACCGCTGAAGCGCGCCGTCCAGCGGCTCGTGGAGAACCCTCTGGCACGCGCCCTCCTCGAGGGCCGCTTCGCACCGGGCTCGCACATCGTGGCCGACGCGGACGCACTCTCGAGCACGCTGCTCTTCCGGGCCGGTGAGGCGACGGTCGTTGCCGACGCCACGGAGCGACGGGACGCCCGGGCGCGCGGCAAGGCCGAGCCCGTGCCCGCCGATCCGTTCGAGGCCGCCATCGAGCGCGCGTCGAAGCCCCGTCGCAAAGCGGGCGAGGGCGAGCTGCTCAACTAGGGCTGCCGTCGACCGGGCGAGCGCCCGGCGCAGCGGGCCGCCGGTCCGCCCCGGTCCGGCGCGGGGCGCGCGGCGAGGCGCGATGATGGCGCCATGAGCCGGCCCGTGCCGCGCGGCGTGCTGCAGCCGCTGCCGCCCCCTTCGCCCGACCGAGCTCAGCTGTGGGCGGAGAGCCGCGGCCCGCTGGTCGAGCGCCTGCGTGACGAGATCCTGGGCGGCGGGCCGATCACCTTCGCCCGCTTCATGGAGCTCGCCCTCTACGACCCCCGGGACGGCTACTACGCCGCGCGGCCCGACGAGCCGGAGCGCGGCCCCCGCACCGGTCGCGAGGGCGACTTCCTCACCGCGCCGGAAATGGATCCGCTCTTCGGGCAGGTACTGGCGGGCCAGCTCGAGGAGTGCTGGGAGCGGCTCGATCGGCCATCCGCGTTCACCTTCTGCGACGACGGCGCCGGGACGGGTGCCCTTGGCGTGGCCGTGCTGGACGAGCTGCGGCGCCGTTCGGCGCCCGTCCTCGACGCGCTGCGCTACCTGCCGCTCGAGGCCGATCCGGCGCGCGAGGCGGACGCTCGAGAACGCCTGGCCGCCGCGGGGCACGGGTCGCGGCTCCTGCCCCTGGCCGCTCGCGCGGACCCCCTCCACGGCGTGCTGGTGGCCAACGAGCTGCTCGACGCGCTGCCCGTGCATCGGCTCGAGCGCCGCGACGGCCACGACCTCGAGATCCGCGTGGCCTGGCGCGACGGCTGGTTCGCGGAGGTGCCCGGCCCACCGTCCGACCCGCGCCTGTTCGAGACGCTGGACGCTTCGGGGGTGCACCTCGAGGACGGCCAGCGGGCGGAGGTGTCGCTCGCCGCGCTGGACTGGGTGGCCGCCCTGCCCGCTCGCCTGGCGCGCGGCTACGCGCTGCTGATCGACTACGGCCGGGAAGGCCCGAACGCCGGCGAGGTCCACGGCTACCGCGACCACCAACCCGTGGAGGATGTCCTCGCCGCCCCGGGCGAGACCGACATCACGGCTGGTGTCGATCTGGCGTGGCTCGCGCGGTACGCGGGAG
>DATHCS010000202.1:0-3050 GCA_035319405.1 Candidatus Dormiibacterota bacterium
CCGAGCACCTCGACCAGGTCCTGGCCCAGGTCCGCGACGGCGACTACGAGCTGGAACCGCGGATGGCCCTCGAGGCGACGGTCTATGCCGCGGGGGGGCCGGCGGTGGATGCGGCCAGCGGTCGCGGCGGCGAGGCGGGCGAGTGCCACATCGGCATGAACGAGGCGGCCGTCGTGCGGGGCTCGCAGGCGCGCGTGGTCCGCCTCGATGTCTCGATCGACGATACGCACCTGGCGACGTACCTGGCGGACGGCCTGATCATCGCCACGCCCACGGGTTCGACCGGCTACTCCTTCTCTGCCGGTGGCCCGATCCTCGACCCGACCAGCCGAAACCTCGTGGTCACGCCGGTGGCCGCCTACCTGGCGGGCATTCGCTCGGTCGTGGTCAGCCCGCGTCACACCGTGCTGGTGCGCGTGGAGAGCGCCTACGACGTGCTCGTCTCCATTGACGGGCGCGAGGACGTGCCGCTGGCCGTGGGCGACGCCGTGCGCGTGAGCGCGCGTGAGCGGCCGGTGCACTTCATCGAGCCACGTGGCGCCGCCTCGTTCTGGGACCTCCTGCGGCGCAAGGTGGAGCTGCTGCCGCGATGAGCTCGGGCGGCGCGGGCCTCGGGCCGTCGGGGGACGGGCCGCGCGCCGCCTTCGACCGGGCCCTCGAGGCGTACCTGGTCTACCTGCGCGTGGAGCGGGGCCTCTCGGCTCGTACGCGCACGGCCTACCGCAGCGACCTGCTCGGTTTCGCGCGCGCGGCGCCCGGCTTCAGCCGATGGGAGCGTGGTCCTGAGCCGGCGCGGGCCTACCTGGCCTCGCTGGGGGCACCGCCGCTTCCTCGGCGACCCAGCACGCGGCGGCGCAAGGCAGCGGCCATCCGGGCCTTCTATCGGTTCGCCTTCGCCGAGGAGCTCATCGAGGTGGACGTGGCCGGGCTCCTGGACCTGCCCCGCCAGGCCCGCCGCCTGCCCGATCCGCTCGACGTGGCCGAGGTCTCGCGCCTGCTCGAGGCGCCCGCCGCGGACGATCCGGCAGGCCTGCGCGACCGCGCGCTACTGGAGCTCCTGTACGCGTCCGGTCTGCGCGTCGGCGAGGCGACCGGGCTGGATCGGGACGACCTCTCGCTGCCGGGGGCCTACGTGCGGGTGATCGGCAAGGGGGATCGCGAGCGTCTCGTGCCGGTCGGCGACGCCGCCATCGCGGCGCTGCGGCGCTACCTCGAGACGGTCCGGCCGGCCTGGCTCGGCGAGGCGGCGGGCGCGCCCTCCAGGCTGCCGCGCGGTGGTCCGCTGTTCGTGACCCGCCGGGGCCGGCGCATGGGCCGCATGGCGGCCTGGCGGGCGGTGCAGGCGGCGGCGCGCCGGGCGGGCCTGCAGGGCCACGTCACACCGCATACGCTTCGCCACAGCTTCGCCACGCACCTCCTGGAGGGCGGTGCGGACCTCCGCGTCGTGCAGGAGTTGCTGGGGCACGCCAGCATCAGCACGACCCAGCTCTACACGCACCTCACCGGAGAGCGCATCAAGCAGGTCTACGCTCGCGCTCATCCACGCGCCTGACGGAGGGAACGCCCATGCGCTATGCCGACACGCTCCTGGCCGACGGCGAGCACATCGTCGTGCGGTCGCGGCAGCATCCCCTGGCCATGGTGCTTGACGCCCGCTGGGCCCTTGTGGCGTGGGGCATCGCGCTGCTGGGCCTGCTCCTCGCCTACCTGTTCAAGCCGAGCGGCTCGGTCCTGGACATCATCAGCTGGATCACCCTCATCGCCTTCGTCGCCGGCCTCGTGCTCTTCTTCGTCTACGCCTGGCGCTGGACGGCCCAGGACTACCTCATCACCAACCGCCGCATCCTCAAGGTGGACGGCGTGCTCAACAAGCGCGCAGCCGACAGCTCCCTGGAGAAGATCAACGACGCCGTCCTCGACCAGAACCTCCTGGGGCGCGTCTTCGACTACGGCGACCTGGACATCCTGACCGCCGCGGACACGGCGATCGACCGCTACCGCATGCTGGCCCACGCCCCCGCCTTCAAGCGCGAGATGCTCAACCAGAAGCACGCCCTCGAGGAGGACCTGGCGGGCAACCTGCCCTCGCCGCCGCTCGGCGCAGCGCCGCCGGCTGCCCCCTCGGCGGCGACCACGGCGACCCGGCTGGAGGAGCTCAACGCGCTGCGCGACCAGGGCCTCATCACGCCCGCGGAGTACGAGGCGAAGCGGGCCGAGCTCCTGCAGCGACTCTGATCCGGCCAGCCTGAGCGAGCGGAGACGCCGTGCCCCAACTGACCTCCGAGGACCTGCTGCGCATCGTCGTCCTGGCCGCCGTGCTGCTGGGCGTCGCCTTCCCGGTGCACGAGTTCTGCCACGCCTGGATGGCCAACCGGCTGGGGGACTCGACGGCACGCTACATGGGTCGCCTCTCGCTCAACCCGGTCCGCCACTTCGACCCGTGGGGCGGTGGGATCCTGCTGCTAACCCTGCTGCTCAGCGGGGGAACCTTCGCCATCGGCGCCGCGAAGCCGACGCCCGTCAACCCGACCAACCTGCGCGGTGGCCGCCGGGGCGAGATGTGGGTCGCGCTCGCCGGGCCGGCGTCGAACCTGGTGCTCGCGGCGCTGGCGGCGATCCCCATCCGCATCATCGTTGCCGTGCCGGGCCTCGCCGATCAGATCCTGCGCAACGACGTGGCCTCGCTGGGGCTGTCGATCCTCTTCTACTTCCTGCAGATCAACATCGTGCTCTTCATCTTCAACCTCATCCCGGTGCCGCCCCTCGATGGCTGGACGGTCCTGCGCGGCCTGGTCAATCCCCGCACGGCCTGGGAGATGACGCGGCTGCAGGGGCAGATCGGCATCTACGGCATGCTCGTGGTCTTCATGCTCTTCCTCTTCGCGGGCAACCTCGTCCTGGCGCCCATCATCGAGGGCCTCACGCGCCTCCTGACGGGCCTTGGATGAGCTCCTGGTGGGGTCACAAGACGCGCCGCGCCTGGCGCTACGTATGGGGCCGCGTCGATGACGAGGAGCGCCGCGCCCTGGTGGCCTGGCTGACGCTCCCCC
>DATHCS010000203.1:0-2554 GCA_035319405.1 Candidatus Dormiibacterota bacterium
TCAAGGGCCGCGTGGCCAAGATCACCGAGCGCGAGAACGGCGACCTGGTGCTCCGCTACGAGGACATCGAGCACGGCGGTGCGCTCACCGAGGCCGAGTACGACCTGGTCGTGCTGGCGGTCGGCGTGCAGCCCAACAGCGACGCGCAGGCCCTCTTCCCCGAGGGCGCCCTTGCGCTCGACGAGTACCAGTACGTCGCCGAGCCGAACGAGGACCTCGATCCCGGCCAGACCAACTTGCCGGGGGTCTTTGTGGCCGGGGCCGCGTCGGGCGCCAAGGACATCGCCGAGTCGATCGTCCACGCGGAGGCGACTGCGGCGCAGGTCGCCGCGCACCTCGAGGCCAGGCGGCTCGAGCTGGTGGAGGCGACGGCATGACCGGCGAGGCGGAGGCGCGAGCCGTGGAGCCGCCCGTCGTCGACCAGCCCGCGGACGGGGCGGAAAGGCGACGCATCGGCGTGTACGTCTGCCACTGCGGCGGCAACATCTCGGACTACGTCGACGTGGACGAGGTGGTGGCGGCGGTCGGCAGCGACGACGATGTGGTGGTCGCGCGGACGTCCCTCTTCGCCTGCTCCGACGCCACGCAGCAGGACATCGAACGGGACATCGCGGAGCACGACCTCGATGGCCTGGTGGTCGCCTCCTGCTCGCCCAAGCTGCACACCTACACCTTCCGCGCGGTGGCGACGCGGGCAGGCCTCAACCCCTACGAGTACACGCAGGTGAACATCCGCGAGCAGTGCTCGTGGGTGCACACCGACGACCGCGATGCGGCGACGAGCAAGGCCACCGACCTCGTGAAGGCCGGCATCGCGCGCACGCGCCTCACGGAGCCGTACGAGCCGCTGGTCGTCGAGACCGTTCCGAAGACGCTCGTCATCGGCGCGGGCGTGGCGGGCCTGCGGGCGGCCCTGGGGCTGGCCCGGATCGGGCTGGGCGTCTTCGTCGTCGAGCGCGAGGCCGAGGTCGGCGGCTGGCTCGGTCGGCTGGGCTCGATCTTCCCGCACGAGCGGCAGGGCGGCGAGCTGATCGCGGAGCTGGCGGCCGAGGTACGCGCGAATCCCTCGATCACCCTCTTCACCAATGCGCGCGTCGTGAGCAAGGGCGGCGGCTTCGGCAACTACGAGGTCGCCGTGGAGGTGGCCGGCGATCCGCCCCAGCTGATCCCCCTCAAGGTCGGCTCGATCGTCGTGGCCACGGGCTTCGAGGCGTACCAGCCCGAGCTCGGCGAGTTCGGCTACGGCATCGACGGCGTGCTGACCCTGCCCCAGTTCAAGGAGCTGATCGACGCGTCCCACGGACCGCTCAGCTACCACGGCCGTCCGGTGCGCAGCGTGGCCTACGTCTACTGCGTCGGCAGCCGCCAGCCGGGCGGCAACGAGTACTGCTCGCGCTACTGCTGCGCGGCCGCGACGCACGCCGCGATCGATGTGGCTCGCCTCGACCTCGAGGTGCGGCAGTACCACCTCTACCGCGACATGCGCACCTACGGCCGCTTCGAGGAGCTCTATACGGAGGCCCGCAAGGCCGGCTCCGTCTTCCTCAAGTTCGCCGACGACGCGCCCCCGGCGGTGGCCCAGCGTGACGGCGCGCTGTCCGTCACCCTGCGCGACCTCCTGACCGGCGGCGAGGAGCTGGAGATCGGTGTGGACCTGGTGGTCCTCGTGACCGGCATGGTCCCGCGGTCGAACGAGGAGCTGACCGGCCTCCTGAAGCTGCCGCTCGGCAAGGACGGCTTCTACAACGAGATCCATCCCAAGCTGCGACCGGTCGAGACGGTGGTCGACGGGGTGCTCATCGCGGGCGCCTGCCAGGGACCGCGCACCTCCGCGGAGAGCGTCGCCTCGGCGCTCGCGGCGGTGACCCAGAGCGCGGCGATCCTCAAGCGCGGCTACGCCGAGCTCGATCCGCTCGTCGCGACGGTCCTCCCGGGGGCCTGCGACGCGTGTGGCGCCTGCCTTGGCGGCTGCCCCTACGAGGCCATCTCCTTGGTGCCGCTCGACGGTCGCCAGGTGGCGCAGATCAGCGAGACCGGTTGCAAGGGCTGTGGCGGCTGCGTGCCCCTGTGCCCGCATGACGCGATCGACCTGCGCGGCTACACCAACGCCCAGGTCACGGCCATGATCGACGGCCTGCTGGAGGTGCCGGTCGCATGAGCGCCTCGAACCGCGATACGCGCGAGATCGTGCGCGAGGAGCCGCTCATGCGGGGCCCCATCCTGGCCGCGCTGGCGGACGGACCGCACACGGTGCCGGAGATCGCCTTGGCCATCGGGCGGCCCGCCCACGAAGTGGTGCTGTGGGTCATGGGCATGCGCCGCTACGGCTGGCTGGCCGAGGTCAAGGGCAGCGAGGCCGGCGGGTACTTCCGATACGAGCCCACGGGGCGGGTGTCCTGAATGACCGCAAGCACCATCCCCGCCGCGGCACCGGCCCGGCTGGACCTCGGCCTGTACCCAGAGATCCAGCGATTCGGCGCCACCGACATCAGCGCGTGCTTCTCCTGCGGCACATGCTCGGCCGTCTGCCCGATGAGCCAGACCGACGGCACGT
>DATHCS010000204.1:0-2844 GCA_035319405.1 Candidatus Dormiibacterota bacterium
AGAGCGCGAGGGCGTTGAACTCGGGCGCCTCCAGCGTGCGCGGCGAAAGGTTGATCGCCACGTACTGCTCCGGGGCGATGACCGAGGCGGCGACAGCGATCGTCTCCAGGCACGCCCGGTCGAGCTCGACCGTGCGACCGCCGGCCTCGGCCGCGGCGAAGAGGCTGCCGGGATCGTTGAAGGGCGGCGCGGTGGGCCGGACGAGGCCCTCGAAGCCGATGACCTGGCCCGTGGAGAGCTCCACGATCGGCTGGAAGACGGCCCGCAGCGAGCGTTGCTCGACGACCGACGCGACGGCCGCAGCCAGCTCGGGCGTGCTCTCGCCGACCTCCGCGTGGTGCCGCGTGGAGTCGTAGATCGTGATCGTGGTCCGGCCGTGCCGCTTCGACCAGTAGAGCGCCGCGTCGGCCTGCGTGAAGAGCTCGATGCGACTGAGGCTGTGGTCGGTCGTGGCCGAGATGCCGCCCGAGAAGGAGATGGCGTGGTGCGGCGAGCCGGTGTGCTCGGGCTCCAGCGCAGCCGCGAGGATGCGCCGGGCCACCACGTGCGCGCCGCCCACGTCGCTTCCCGGCATGACCACGGCGAACTCGTCGCCGCCGGTGCGGAAGGCGCGGTCGCTGCGACGGACGCAGCCCTCCAGCACCCGTGCGAAGCGCGCCAGCAGCTCGTCCCCCGCGGCGTGGCCCTCGGTGTCGTTGACGCGCTTGAAGTCGTCGAGGTCCAGCACCAGCAGCGCGACCGGGAAGCGCTCCCGCCGGGCCAGCTCGAGCTCCCGGTCGAACTCCTCCTGGAAGGCCCGCTGGTTCCCCAGCCCGGTCAGGACGTCGACGTAGGCGTGGACGACGGCCTCGTTGTAGAGCCGTTCCAGCTGCACGCGCGACTCGCTCAGCTCATGAGCGGGACGAAGGACCTGGGTGACCCCCCAGAGGCCGGCCACGAAGAGCCCGGCCAGGATGCCCAGCGGCAGGGCGAGGGCCAGCGGGGAGGCGCTCTGCGCGGGCGTGAAGGGCGGATCGACCCGTCCCACGCGCAGCTCCCAGGCGGGGAAGGGGGGCGTCGCGGTCAGGTCGGTGGCGCGGGAGGCTGCCTCGTCCAGCGGCGCCGGCGTGTCGCCCAGGCCGGCCGCGGTGCGGCTGTCGCCGAGCAGCCCGCCGTTGGCGCTGAGGAACTGCGCCGCGAGGCGATCCGGCCCGCCGGTAGGCGCGCCGGCGGCCTGTAGCGCACCCTCGAGCAACTCGTCGACGGAGAACCACACGGCCAGGGTGCCGGCCTTCACGTTGCCCGCGGCCGGGATGCGCGCCACGACCACGGCCTGGTGGTCGCCGCCAGGTGCCACGAACGGCGGCGCGGCGCTGAGGTCGGGCGTCTTGCCGCCCGAGGTGGCGGTCGCCGGCGGCTTGTCGGCGCCGCCCGCCTTGACGCTGCCGGCGCTCCAGGTGAGGCGCACCTTGCCGCTGGCGTCGCTCAGGGCGAGGCGGACGACGGCCGGGCCCACGGCGGACGCGCCGCTGGCGAGGGCCTTCGTGGCACTCGAGAGCGGGTTCGCGTCGGAGGCGGCGGCCAGCTGCTGGCGCAGTCCGGGGTCAGCCGCGGTCTTCGTGGCGGTGCTCGCGATCACCGCCAGGTCGTGCTGCACGTCGCTGGCCACGGCCGCCGCCGTGGCGCCCTGGGGGATCCCGGAGTCGTGGGAACCGCTGACAGCAGGCAACACGCCGAGGATCGCGACGAGGGGCAGCACCACCGCCACCACCAGCGAGACGACCATCCCGACCGCGACCGAGCGCACGGAGATGCTGCGGCCCTGGGGCTGCCCTCCGTTCGTTGCCGGCGCTCCCATCGCTTCCTGCGACTCTCCTTGCGCGACGAAACCACGCGATCACGACGCCTGGCGTCGCGGCGCGGGTCACTTGTCGCACGTCGGGGTCCCCCTGCGTATGGCCCGGTCGTACCCCGGGGTCCCGCCTGCGCGCGCGAGGGACGCGCGCGCGAGGGGCCGCCGCCCGGCGGGGTCCTGGGACCGTCCTAGCGCACCAGCAGGTACCAGGCGACCGCCACCACGAGGGCCCCGCCCAGCAGCGCGTACTCCCACAGCCAGGCGAAGGAACGGCGCTGCGCCGCGGACGCGCCGCGGTACGCGCTCCAGAGGTAGAAGACGCCGGCCAGGACGGCGGGCCCCACCAGCCGCGGCAGGCCGAAGCCGCGGAGCAGCGCCGCGCTGATGCCGATCACCACGGCGAAGGTGCCGGCGGCCCACGCGGCCTCTCGCGCGCTGGTCGTGCGCAGCGCCGCGAGGCGGTACCCGAGCACGAACCCGAGCAGCGCGTCGAGGAGGCCGAGCGCCAGGAGGCTGGCGCGCTCGACCGAGAGGCCGCCCACCGCGAGCGCCGCATCGGTCGGCGCGCTCGTCGAGGGCTCGGCGAGGCCACCGGGGATGGAGCCCGCCGCGGCCGCGAACGCGGCGAAGGCGACCAGCACGGTGAGCGGCTGCAGCTGCCGCTCTGCCTGGGCACGCCGCTCGTCCACCGGGCCAAGCAGGCGCGCCTCCGTGCCGGCCGCCAGGATCAGCAGCGCGCCACCCGCGGCAAGCGCGGGCAGCCACCAGGGCCCGACGCCCGCGACGTGCGGCAGGCCGCCCGTGGTGAACGCCGCCACCACCGGCAGCGCGAGCGACTCGAGGGGCACGCCGCGCGGCTCGCGCTCGGCCAGCAGCAGGAACGTGCCCAGCCCCGCGGCGACCACCACGATCGCCTGCCCGGCCCAGTAGGACGGTCCGTCCAGCAGACTGACCACGGCCGCCAGCGCCGCCGTGAGCGCCGTGAGTTCGATCAGCCGCGCGCGCAGCGG
>DATHCS010000205.1:0-19562 GCA_035319405.1 Candidatus Dormiibacterota bacterium
AGCCCCTCGAGCAACGGGTAGTGCGTGCAGCCGAGCAGCAGCGTGTCGATGCGCTCGGCAGCCGGCAGCGGGAAGACGAACTCGCCGTCGCCGCCACGCGCACCGAAGAGCGGCGCCAACGAGCGGTGCACCGCTGCCCGAGCTTCGGGACCATCGAGCACGCCGGCCTCCACGAGCGGTACCAGCTCCGGCGTGGCGTGCTCGTAGACCTCGACGGCGGGGTTCTCGTCCTTGATGGCCTGGAAATAGGCGTGGGAACGGACGGTGGCGGGCGTGGCCACCACGCCCACCCGACGCGTTCGCGTGGCCAGCGCCGCCGCGGTGGCGCCGGGGCGGACCACGCCGAGCACCGGCAGGTCGTAGCGCTGCCGGATCTCGGGCAGGGCCACCGCGCTGGAGGTGTTGCAGGCCACCACGAGGGCCTTCACGTCGCGCGCGGCCAGCTCGTCGAGGCACTCGATACTGAAGCGGCGCACCTCGTCGTCGCTGCGCGGGCCGTACGGGGCCCGCAGGTTGTCGCCCAGGTAGATCGTCGATTCGTGCGGCAGGCGCCGCAGCGCCTCACGCAGGACCGTCAGACCGCCCACCCCCGAGTCGAAGAAGCCGATGGCACGACGGTCGGCCATCGCTTACCGCGCGGCGCCGACGGGCACCGCCGCGGGCACCAGCGCTTCCGCGATGCGCGCCACATCGCGGCTGATGGCGGCGCCGGGGTCGGCCAGCACGAAGGGCAGGCCCTGGTTGTTGGCCTCCACCACCAGTCGCCCATCGCTGACGACCGTGAAGTCGGGCTCGCGGCCCAGCTCGCGCACGATCACGTCGGGGCCGAGCCCGCCCGACGAGTCGGCTCGGTTGAGCAGGAGGCGCAGCTTGGCGGCGGGATAGCCGATGGCGTTGAACGTGTCGGCCATGGCGCGCGTGTTGTGCAGCGTCGTCGAGTCCCAGGTGATGACCTGCAGGATCAGGTCCGAGCTATCGAGCAAGGAGAGAACGACGTCGCCCAGGGCTGTCGGCGTGTCGATGATGGCCACGTTGTAGACACGCCGCAGCAGGGAGAGGATCTTGCCCACGTCGCGCGGGGTGACCATCTCCGCCATCTCCACGCGCGGCGGCGCCAGCAGGATGTCGATGCCCGACGGATCGCGCCACAGCACGTCGGTGAGGTCGCTCTCCTGGATACGGTCGGTGGGCAGATCGAGCAACGAGGGCGCGTCCTGGGGGACCTTCAACAGGGAGCGCAGGTCGCCGAACTGGAAGCTGCCGTCGACGAGCACCGTTCGCAGGCCGGCCTGCTGGGCCAGCGTCACGGCGAGGTTGAAGGCGAGCGTCGTGCGCCCCACGCCGCCCTTCGGCGCGAACAGCGAGTAGACGCGGCAGGCCGCGTCCTGGGTCGCCGCCTGCGAAGCCGCCACCGTCGAGGTCAGCAGGTTCACCAGGTCGAAGCCGCTGAAGGGCATCGAGAGCACGCGGTCGATGCCGCGGGCCGGGTCCACCTGGATCGGGTTCTGGGGCACGGTCAGGATCACGATGGGCAGCTGATGGCCGGCATGGCGAACCTGCTCGGCCAGCTGGAGGCCCTTGATCTTGCCCTGCAGCAGCGCGTCGACGACGAGCACATCGGGGCGCAACTGGCCGATCTGCTCGAGCACGTGGCGCGCATCCTTCTGGATATCGAGCAGCTTGATGCGCTGCTGGGCGTTGAGCAGGTTGCGCACGTACTGCGCGACCTGCGGCACGTCCTCGACGAGCAGCAGGCGGATCTGGTCGGGGGACGTCGTCACCACGGCCGGACTATACCAAGCGCCCGAGCAGCACCAACCGCTCGGCGCCCGGTCCGAAGGGCGACAGGCCGTGGTCCCCGCCCAGCTGTTCGGGCCGCAGTCCGGCCCCCTCGGCGAGCTCGACGAGCTCGTCCGCTCCGACCAGGCGCAGGCGGTCCTGGCGTTCGATCCGCTCCAGCGGCCCGCCGTGCGCCGGCCAGCTGTCGAACCAGGTGGTCAGCTCCACGCTGGCGGTCGCCGGGTCGTAGCGCGCGCTGGCCGACTTGGCCGTCCGGCGCCCGTCACGCTCGGCGCGCACCCACTCGAGGCCCAGTCGACCGTCGTAGCCGGCCAGGTCCTCCACGCCCGGCAGCCACACGTCGATCACGGCCAGTCCCCCCGGCCGCAGATGTCGTGCCAGGGCGGCCACAGCAGCGGCCTGGCGCGCCCGCGTCTCGAGCAGCAGCAGGCTGTTGAGCGCGAGCAGCGCCATCCCGAAGCCGGCCCCGAGATCGGTCGTCAGCAGGTCGCCCTCGACGAGCTCCAGCGACCCTGCCGACAGCCCCGTCGCCGTCCGGGCGGCCTCCCAGGCCGCCGCGGCGCGGAAGAGCATCGCCGGGTCCACGTCCACGGCCGTCACCTGGTAGCCGGCCGCCGCGAGCGGCACCGCCAGCCGTCCGCTGCCGGCAGCCAGCTCGAGGATCGGACCGCCCTCACGCCGCGCGAGGGCAAGGTACAGCTCGAGATCGCCGGGCGCCTCTTCCAGGTCGAGGTCGTAGAGCTCGGCCAGCCTCGCGGAGCGCGCGGCTCCCGCGCGGGACGCACCGGCTCGGCCCGCGCGCGGCACGTCAGCCCTCCCGGAACTCGTGCCACGCGGCGGCCACCAGGCTCGGATCGGCGAACAGCTCGTACGCCGTCTCCGCCACGAGGGCGGCCGCCAGCAGGGTCGTCGTGTCGGCGCGCGGCGTCGCGGCAGCGTCGCGGAAGTGGATCGAGTGTCCCGGCACGCCCGGCTCGCAGATGGCGAGGTCCGGGTGGATGGTCGGCAGGACGTGGCTGACGTTGCCCATGTCGGTGCTGCCGGGGAACGGATCCGGTCCCTCGTCGGCGATGCCGTAGGCGGCCATGTTGGCGCGGAATCGGGCCGCGAGGGTCTGGTTGACGCGAAGGGTCGAGGAGCCGCCGGAGAAGAGTGCACTGCCCTCGCAGCCGGTCGCCAGGGCCGCCGCCTGCACCATCTCGCGGAACCGCTCGCGCAGCTCCGCGAAGTAGGCCTGGTCGTTGCTGCGCAGCATGAAGCGCCCCACGGCACGGTCGGGGATGATGTTCGCCGCGGTGCCACCCTCCAGCACGATGCCGTGCACGCGGGTCTCCGGCCGCAGCTGCTGCCGCCACAGTCCGACCGACGCGAAGAAGAGGACGAGGGCATCGAGTGCGTTGCGCCCCTGCCAGGGATCCGACGCGGCATGCGCCTGCAGCCCCCGGAACGTCACCTCCACGTCCTCGCTGGCGAGCGCCATCGAGGCCACGTGGTTGCGGTCGCAGGGGTGGTAGAGGAGCGCCGCATCGAGCCCGTCGAAGAGCCCGTCGTCGAGCATGAACTGCTTGCCTGAGCCGCGCTCCTCGGCCGGCGTGCCCAGGAAGACGATCTCGCCGGGCAGCTCGGGGGCGAGCGTGGCCAGCGCCAGGGCCGCTCCGACACCGCTGGCCGCCATCGTGTTGTGGCCACAGCCGTGACCGAGGCCCGGCAGCGCGTCGTACTCAGCGAGGATGCCCACCCGCGGCCCCTCGCCGCCGCGACCGCCGGCCAGCCGGGCCCGGATGGCGGTGGGCAGGCGCCCGGCGGGCAGTTCGACCGTGAAACCGGCCCGCGCCAGGAGCTTCGCACACCGGGCCGCGGCCCGGTGCTCCTCGAAGGCCGGCTCGGGGTCGGCGTGGATGGCATGCGAGAGCTCCAGGATCGCGTCGCGCTGCGCCTCGATGGCGGCGACGAGTCGCCGCTTCTCGGCGACGTACGGGGCCGCTGGCTCGATCTCTGCCAGGTCGCTGAGGTCGAGCTGGCCCGGGGCTCGCTCGGTCGGGTCGGGCGCGATCGTTTCGGTCATGGTCTCCTCGATACCTGCACGCTGCTCATGCACCGTGCCCGATGGGCAGCCGAGCGGGCGACGGCTCGCGGCGCACGATCCGGCCGTCGCGCTTCTTGACGGCCAGTGCGCTGATGGCCTCGAGCACGGCGCGGTGAGCGGCCATGGCCGTCACCTCGGCGTGGTCGTAGGGCGGCGAGACCTCGACGACGTCCATCGCCGCGAGCTCCACCCGGCCGACGATCCGGCGCACCGCACGCAGCACCTCGCGCGTCAGCAACCCGCCCGGCTCGGGCGTGCCCGTGCCGGGTGCCATACCCGGGTCGATCACGTCGATGTCAAGAGAGAGGTAGACCAGGTCGGGGCCGTCGAGGGCCTCGTTAATGGCGTCGTCGATCACCGCCTCCGCCCCACGTTCCTCGATCTCGCGCATGAGGTGCCAGCGGAGGCCCTGCTCGCGCATCCAGGCGAAGACCTCGGGGCCCGGCCAGTAGCCACGCAGGCCGACCTGCACGAAGTTGCGGCCCTTGACCGCACCCGACTCGATCAGGTGGCGCATCGGCGTGCCATGCCCGGACAGCACGCCGCGCTCGTCGGGCGCCGTGTCCGCATGGGCGTCGAAGTGGACGATGCCGATCGAGCGCGGGGCGACCACCTCGGCGATGGCGGTGGCGCTCGGCCAGGTGATCGAGTGGTCGCCGCCGAGCACGATGGTCACCGCCCCCGAAGAGGCGACCTCGCGCACCTTGCGGTAGATCATCGCGTGACCGCGCTCGATCCAGGCCGGCACCACGTTGGCGTCGCCGGCGTCCACCGCGTCGATGAACTCCCAGGGCTTGACGCCCAGCTGGAGCGAGTGCTCCCCCTCGTTGTAGGTCGCCTCGCGGATCGCGCGCGGGCCGAACCGCGCTCCCGGTCGATGGCTCACGCCGTCGTCGAGCGGCGCGCCCACGATGGCCACGTCCGGGCGGCGCCGCGCCAGCTCGCCGGCGTCGGTCACCGAGTCGCGCTTGCAGTAGGTCGGGAGCCCGACGAAGGTCGGCAGCTCCGCGTCGGGCTGGTTCTCGTACGGCCGGTCCCAGGCGTGCAGCGACCCGTAATCGGGCGGGGGGGTTGGGGCCACGACTTCGCTCTCGAGCGCGTGACGCCGCCGGTTCCGGGCCGCGGTCCAGCGGGGCGCCGTAGCGGAGATGATAGGCCGCCGGGCCAAGCCTGCCCGAACCACCCGGTGGTACTGGTCGGGTTCTCAGCGCTCCACGCTCAGGCTGATCTCCACGAAGACGGCCATGGCGCAGACGAACAGGGCGATCGGCAGGCTCAGGGCCCCCTGTTCGCGCAGCAGCAGCAGGAAGGCGCCGATCACGCCGACCCAAGCGCCGCGGCGCGCGGCACGCAGCCAGTCTCCGCGATACGCGATGCCCCGATGCAGGGCGAACGCGGCGAGCCACACGAGCGGCACGCAGGTCAGCGCGAGGGCCAGCCCGATCAGGGCCGCGCCCAGCACCTGGACGGCGAGCTGGTCGGGATACGTGCTGGTCAGCAGCACGGCCACGGCCAGCCAAGCCAGGACGGCCGCGCCCAGGAGGGCGAGGTTGAGGGCGCGGTCCCGCGGGTACATCGGCGCCGAGTCTAACGGCCGGGCGCCTCGTCACGGTCCCCTTCAGGCGGCCCGGTCCGGGCAGATGCGGCGGAACGGGCAGGTCGAGCAGGCCATGAGGTCTGGGGTCGCCGTGAACCGTTCCTCGCGGATGCCATCCAGCGCCCGGTCGAGTCGGGCCCGAGCGCGTTCGAGTCGGGAGGTCTCGGGGGCCACGCGGCCAACCAGCCCCGATTCGAGGAAGTGCAGCTGGACGGCGACGGGCAGGCGGCCGGTCTGCGCCTCATACGCGAGGGCGTACACGGCCAGCTGGAGCGAATCGCGAGCCCGCTCCCGTGCGCGCGCCGGCGTGCGCACGTCGCTCGACTTGTAGTCGGTGATGATCGCGCCCTCGGGCGTCGCGTCGATGCGATCGTACCGGCCGCGCAGGCGAGCTCCGCCGAGCGGGACCGTGAAGGCCGATTCGACCGCGCTCGGCGGCGGCTCGCCACGCGCCAGTCGCTCCTCGCGAAATCGCCGCAGGGCAGCCTGGCCCGCGGCGTAGCGGGCCGCCTCGTGTGCCTGCGACAGGAAGCCTTCCGGCTGCCAATGGGCCGCGAAAGCCTCGAGCAGCGCGGTCTCGCCGAGCGGCGACCCTCGCCGCTCGCTCGCATGGTAGGCGGCCACGGCCGCATGGAGGGCGCTGCCGTAGACCAGAGCGTGGTGCGGGGGCGTGGGCAGCCCGACCACGTAGCGCAGGCGGTACTGGAGGGGACAGGTGAGGTAGCTGTCCAGCTGCGAGAAGCTGACGGTCAGCGGGTCGCTCCGCGGACGCGAGGCACGACTCGGGGATGCCAGGTCGGCCGGGGCTTGGCCGATGGCCCGCAGCACCGTGAGCGCCTGGTCAGGCCCGCCTTCCCCGGCGGGCTCCCCTGGCGCGAGGTCGAGGGCCTCCGCGACGAACGGTGAGGGGCGCAGCCGTCGCCGTCCGCCGCTGTTCGCCCAGGTCAGGATCAGCTCGTCGCGCGCGCGGGTCATGGCCACGTACGCCAGCCGGCGCTCCTCCTCGTCAGGCACGCCGGCGGTAGGCATCCCCGGCGTCGTCCTGGACTCCAGCTGCGCCGGCAGGCGGAGTCGCTCGGGGCGGCCGTGCGAGGGGAATCGGCCATCGGCCAGACCCGCCACGAAGACCACGGGGAACTCGAGGCCCTTCGCCTTGTGCACGGTGAGCACGGCCACCGCGTCGCGGTCGACCAGCGGGCCGTCATCGGGCAGCGGCTCGTCGCCGGCCTCCGCCAGCGCCTCGAGGTGGGGCACCAGCCCCGCCACGCGATCCTCCACGAGCAGCGCCGATTGCTCACGGATCATGGTGAAGAAGCGCGCCACGACCTGCAGCGCCTCATCGGCCGACGGGCCCGCCGCGGCAAGGCGGGCGAGCCGTCCACTGCGACGCAGGTGCTCGTAGAGGACCTCTCCGGCGGGCCGGCGATGGGACAGCTCGATCGAGGCTCGCACCTCCTGCAGGAGGCGCTGCACGGTGCGCCGAGTGGCCGGCTGCACCCGAAGCAGGCCGGGCTGCTCCTGCAGCTCCAGCAGCACCTGCCAGAGCGAGCGATGGCGGCGGCGTGCAGCCTCCAGCAGGGCGGTCAGGTCGAGGCCGCCCAGCCGGTATGGCTCGGCAGTGGCGAGGGCGTAGAGATCGAGCGTCGAGTCGGGATCGGCGACGACCCGCAGGAACGCCAGCAGCTCGCGCACCTCGGCTCTGGCGAAGAGGCCGGCCGCCCCGCTGAAGTGCCAGCGCAGGCCGGCCATGGCGAGGCTTCGCAGCACCGGCCCGGCATCCCGGTTCGTGCGGACGAGCACGGCCACGTCCCCCGGCGAGCGCCCGGCTCGCACGCGCTCGGCGATCTCGCCGGCGATCCAGTCGGCCTCGGCATCGGCCGTCTCGAACCCACGCGCCACGACGGGACGGGATCGGGCACGCCGCCGCGCAACGGCTGCCGCCCGCGGGGGTCGCTCGTCGGGCAGCGCGTTGTGGCCGATCAGGCGGTTTGCCGCGGCCACGATGGCGGCCCTCGAGCGGTAGTTGGCGCGCAGCACGATCGTTCGGGCGTGGGGAAAGGCGCGCTCGAACTCGCGCAGGTTCTCCCGGGCGGCGCCTCGAAAGCCGTAGATGGACTGCTCATCGTCGCCGACGACGGTCAGCGAAGCGGAGTGCGGCACGATCAGCTCGAGCAGCTCGAGCTGTGCCGCGTTCGTGTCCTGGAACTCGTCGACGAGGACGTAGCGATACCGCCCGCGGAGGCCCTCCCGCACATCAGGACGGGAGGCGAGCAGTCGCCGCGCTAGGGCCACCTGGTCGGCGAAGTCGATCAGCCCCGCAGCCTCCAGCATCGCCTGGTAGCGACCGAAGGCGTCGGCGAGCTCGACCTCGCGCAGGGCCACCTCGAGCCGCGCCGCTCCGTCGTCCGGATCGTCGCCCGCCGCTGCGCGCGACGCCTCCGCCAGCGATCCGGCGGCGGCCGCGCGGAACCGTGCGGCGGTGATGCCCTGGTCCTTGGCCCGCCCGAAGAGCTCGACGAGCGACGCCAGGAGGCGGCTGGGGTCGCCGGCCGGTCGGTGAAGCCCGAGCCCCAGCTCGGCGACCCGCTCGCGCAGGAAGGCCACGGTCTCGACCGGCGACACGACGCGTGGCTCGCGAGACAGGCCCAGCTCGAGGGCATGCTCACGCACCAGCCGGTCCCCGAAGGCGTGGAAGGTGTGCACGGCGACGTCCGCGTAGCCATAGGGCACCAGCTCGTCGACCCGCGCCTGCATCTCGTCGGCCGCCTTGTCGGTGAAGGTGAGGGCGAGGATCTCGTCGGGGCGGGCCCGGCCGGCGGCGATGAGCCAGGCCACTCTCGTGGTGATGACGCGCGTCTTGCCCGTGCCCGGGCCGGCCATGACGCGCAACGGTCCCTCGCCGTGGGTCACCGCCCGCCGCTGCGCCGAATCGAGCCCGCGCAGCAGCCGGGCCACCTGCTCGAGCGACACCGGAGGCCGCTCCGGCAGCCTCGCCGAGTCGGTGGCGACCGCGTCCGGTGGGGAGACCGGCTGGTCCGGGCCGGGGATCGATCGCAAGGGCAGCTGGATCACGGGCCCGAGCATCACGGGGGCCCATGCCAGCTCGGCTGTCACGATGCGCTATCCTGCCGGCCGAATGAGCAAGCGCACGCGTGGCACGCGCCGCAACCCGCACCAGCGTCCGGCTCGGCGTCCCGCCGCAGGCCGTCCGGTGCGTTCGCAACTGGAGACCGCCGAGCTCGCCGCTGACGCCATCGAACGTGGCCAGTACGCCACCGCGGCGCAGGAGCTGGAGGCGGTCGAAGAGCCCGAGCCGGTCGCCCAGCCTCGCGGCCGTCGCGACCGACCGTCGAGCGCGCCTCGCCCGGGCAGCAGCCTCGCCGCGAAGGCGGCTTCGGAGTACGTCTACGTGGGCCAGGACCTGCGCCGCATCGCCATGGTCGCGGGGGGCCTCTTCGCCATCATGGGCGTGCTCTTCGTGCTCTTCCAGGTCGTGGGCGTCATCCGCCTCTAGCGGCTACTCCCCGGGGCCGGCCTCGCGCCGCTGCCGATCGGCCATCTCGCTGCGTCGCCCCTCCCGTGCAGGCATGACGCCGCCGGCGACGCGCATCGGGTCGACCGCGGGCAGGGCGGCCGCATCGCGGGCCCGCGACGGCCCGCCGGACGCCGCCGCCTCGGCCCGCGCGGCCTGCAGCCGTTCCAGGCGCTCCCCGATGAGCCGTTCCATGCCTTCGTCGCCGGGCACGTAGTAACGCCGCCCCAGCAGCCCGTCGGGCAGATACTGCTGCTCGACGTCCGCGCCCTCGAAGTCGTGCGGGTAGCGATAGCCCGCACCGATGCCCCAATCGCGGCGCTCTCGCCAGGTTCCGCTGCGCAGGTGGAGCGGCACCGGGAGGGAGCCCTGCGCCTGCACGTCGGCCATGGCGGCCCAGTAGGCCAGGCCGGCGCGGTTGGACTTCGGCGCGCTGGCCAGGTAGCTCGTCGCCTGCGCGAGCGCGTACTGCGCTTCGGGCAGGCCGACCCAATCGAGGGCCTGGGCCGCCGCCACGGCCACCTGGAGGGCCCTCGGGTCAGCGTTGCCGACGTCCTCCGAGGCGAGGATGATCAGGCGGCGGGCGATGAACCGCGGGTCCTCCCCCGCCGCGACCATCGTGGCGAGCCAGTAGAGGGCCGCGTCGGGATCGTTGCCGCGCACGCTCTTGATGAAGGCGCTGACCGTGTCGTAGTGCCCGTCGCCAGCTCGGTCGTAGGCGAGCGTGCGCTGCTGCGCTGCCTGCTCCAGCTGCTCGAGGCTCGGCCCGTGGGGCCCGGCTCGCTCGGGCTCCGCCTCGGCCATCGCGACGGCGGCTTCGAGCACGTTGAGGGCGGCCCGCGCATCGCCGCCGCTGAGGCCGGCTAGGTGCGCAAGCGCGTCGTCCTCGAGGCTGACCCGCCCGGCGTAGCCGCGCTCGTCCGCCAGGGCACGCCGCACGACCCGCCCGACCTGGTCATCGGTCAGCGGCTCGAGCCGGAAGACGCGGGTGCGTGAGAGGAGCGCGGAGTTGACCTCGAAGTAGGGGTTCTCGGTGGTGGCGCCGATGAGCGTGACGGTGCCGTCCTCCACGTGCGGCAACAGGGCGTCCTGCTGGGCCTTGTTGAAGCGGTGGATCTCGTCGATGAAGAGCACCGTCTGCGCCCCGTCCCGATCGAGCTCGGCGCGGGCCGTAGCGATCAGCGCCCGGACGTCGGCCACGCCGCTCATGACCGCGCTGAGCGTGGCGAAGCGGGCGCCGACCGCCTCGGCCAGCAGCCGGGCCAGCGTCGTCTTGCCCACGCCCGGCGGCCCCCACAGCACCATCGAGGCGAGGTGGCCTCGTTCCAGCTGCCGGCGCAGCGCCCCGCGCGGGCCGATGAGGTGTTCCTGGCCGACGACCTCGTCGAGCTCGCGCGGCCGCATGCGTGCGGCCAGCGGCACGTGCGACGGCGCCGCACCAGGCAGCGGCAGCGCGACCATGCGGGGATCGGTGGAGGGCGAGGCGCGGCGCGGCACGCGGCCAGTCTAGCGGTGGGCGACACCGGACCGGTCGCGGCGGTCCGGGACTGGCGTGGCCTAGCCGGTGCCGATCAGGGTCAGGCCGTCGACCCGCGAGTAGTGAGAGAAGTAGGTCTCGCGGTGGATGACGTGTCCGTCCGCGGCGTAGACCGTGCGCGTCACCCAGGAATCGAAGCCGGGCGCCGGCCACTCCACCCGCTTGCTGACGCCCTTCGGCAGCGAGGACGTATAGGCGACGCCATCGCTGGCCGCGTTGTAGTTCTTGACGATCGGCGTCGAGAGGACCGTCCGCCGCCCGTCGTTGACGCCGTAGACCTGGAAGGTGACGTGGCCGTAGGTGTTGATGCCGCGGATGAGGATGGGACCGCCCGTGTCATTGCGGAAGGTCACCGTCTGCTTGCTGCCGCCGCTCTCGATCCACACCGTGGCATCCAGGCCGACCGGGTAGCGGTTGATGTAGTAGTAGTGGTTGCGGCGGGCGCCCATCTGCAGCCCGGCGCGCAGCGCCGCGTTGAAGATCGTCGTCGAGCACGAGCAGATGCCGCCGCCTAGTGCGCCGGTCGGATCGGTGTGCCCGTTGCGGATGAAGCCGCCGGGCCCGAACCCGTTGGCGCTCGTGATCGAGACGACCTTCAGGAAATCGAACCACTGTCCCGGCAGCAGCACGTAGCCGTTGATGATGTTGGTGGGGATGGTGATGTTCTTGCTCCAGAAGTTCTTCTCGCTGGGCACGTACGGCGTCGTCCAGGTGCCGAGCAGGGTCATCCGCGGCAGGTAGGCCGCGGCGGAGCCAGCGTCGAGCTGCGGCGCGACGCTGGCCACGGCGAGCTGGACCGGCGCCGGCGTTGCGCCCGGCGCCAGTCCCAGCAGCTGGGTCGTGATGCGCGACGCCGTAATGTCGCCGTCGAGGCTGGCACCAGTCGTCGAGGCGACCACGCCGACGACCTTGCCGCCCTTGGTCACGAAGACGGCGTTCTTCGGCGCCTTGGCGACCGCCTTGCCGACGCCGGCGAGGGCCGCCTTGATCCGCGCCGCGTCCACGCCGACCCCGTAGCCGCCGTTCCCGTCCGCCGTGAAGGTAAGGGAGCCCGCGATCGTCGGTCGGGCGAGGGTCCACGAACGCGATCCGTAGCGAAGCGCGAGCGGATGTCGCGCCAGCTCGACCGCCCGGTCCATGGCCGTGCGGGCGGCCGCGGTACTCACCGCGGGCGGTGTGACGAGCACGGTGCCCACGACGTCGATGTCGCCCGTCGACGGCAGGCGCAGGGCCGCCACGAGGGCACGGCGCGTGGCGGCCAGGTCGAGGCGCTGGCCAACGACGGCCGGCTGTAGCACGTAGTACGGGGTGCCGGAGGCCCAGAGCACCTGCCCGTCCTGCGGGGAGCGGGCCACGCTGAAGGCGGTCTCGTAGAGGTACTCGCTGAGGGCGGACTCGTCGTAGGTCACCGGCGAAGCGGCCTCCGCGCCGCTGACAAGGCCGCGTACCTCGGCCAGGCCGCGTTCGAGCGCCGAGCCGTCCCGCCCGTAGGCGAGCGCCGCGTCGACGGCCGCATCGAGGTCGTATCGACGGCCCAGGCTTGCCAACGGCACCGCGTCGCGCGTGCTGCCGACCTCGAGCACGAGGTCGCTCGTGTCGGTCGGTGGCAGCCCGGCCTGGAGGGCCGCCAGCGCCCCGGCTCGATCGAGGCCCGCGAGGGAGACGCCGCCCACTTCGACGCCTGGCAGCACCCGACCCTGGTAGGCGAGGGCGAGGCCCACAAGGAAGGCGGCCGCGAAGCACATCGCGGCGAGCGCCCCAAGCAGGACCCCCAGCATGCCGACCCCCGCCGCGCGTGCCAGCCGCCTGCGGCGACTGGTGGCGACGGGTTGGACGACCCCGTCCCAGGCGATCGGCTCCGCGCCGATGGCGTCGCCGCCGGGCACGGGGAGCGTGTTGTCCATGGGGATCCGGTCCGGCGACCGCTACGAGGCCGGCGCGGCGCGGCCGGGGACGACCGAGCCGATCCCCCGGCCGGCGGGGTAGGATTCGGTCGGCCCGAGCGTCCCCGCCCGCGCGACCGCCCTGCTGTGGAGCCTGCCCCGTGAGTCCACTCGTGACCTACCTTCGCGTGCCTGGACCGACACCCCTGCCCGACGCGGTACGCGAGGCGGGTGCACGGCAGATGGTCAACCACCGCGGACCAGAGTTCAAGAGCCTATTGGTCCGTGTCTCGGAGCGCCTCAAGGCGGGCTTCCGCACCGAGCACGACGTGGTGCTGCTGACGGCCTCGGGCACCGGCGCGCTCGAGGCGGCCGTGGTCAACCATCTCTCCCCCGGTGACCCGGTGCTGGCCGTGACGATCGGCGCGTTCGGCGACCGCTTCGCGCGCATCGCCGAGCGCTACGGCGCGCATGTGCAGCGCCTGGAGGTGCCTTGGGGCGAGGCGGCGAGGGCGGACGACGTGGTCGCCGCCCTGCACGAGTTGCGCGCCGCGGGGCAGCCCGCCCGCGCCGTGCTGCTGACCCACAACGAAACCTCGACGGGCGTCACCAATCCGGTGGCCGCCCTGGCGGCCGCGGCACGCGGCGCGGAGCCGGAGGCCCTGCTGCTCGTGGACGGCATCAGCGGCCTCGGCGCGATCCCATTTGAGACCGACGCCTGGGACCTCGACGTGGTGACCACCGGTTCGCAGAAGAGCTGGATGAGCCCGCCGGGCCTGGCCATGGTCAGCATCTCACCACGCGCCTGGACGGCGGCGGAGCGCGCGACCATGCCGCGGTTCTACTTCGACCTGGCGGCGCACCGTGACTCGCTGGCCAAGGGCGAGACGCCCTGGACGCCGGCCGTCAGCGTGGCCTTCGCGCTCGGCGCCGCCCTCGACCTGATCGAGGCAGAGGGCTACCCGGCCGTCTTCGCGCGCCACGCCGCCTGCGGTGCGGCCGCGCGGGCGGGCGTGCAGGCCCTCGGCTTCCGCCTCTTCGCCGCCCCCGGCGTCGAGAGCGACACCGTCACCGCGGTGCACCTGCCCGAGGACCTGTCCTGGGCCGACTTCAATGGCGCGCTGCGGTCTCGTGGGCTCGTGCTCGCCGGCGGACAGGGCAAGTTGACCGGCAAGATCTTCCGGATCGGCCACCTCGGCGCCGTGACGGTCGACGAGATCCTGGCCGCGCTGGAGATCATGGAGGGGGCCCTGACCGAGCTGGGACGGCCGATCGAGCGCGGCCGTGCCTTGCAAACGGCCGACGCCGCCGCCGGCCGCGTCGCCAGCCCCACGGCGTGAGGATCCTCGTCGCCGAATCCCTCGCCCCCGCGGGCGTCGAGCTGCTGCGGGGGGAGCACGAGGTCGACGTCTGCACGGACCTCGACCGGGCGGCGTTCCTCGAGGCGCTGCCCTCCTACGACGCGCTTGTCGTGCGCAGCCAGGTCAAGGTCGACGCGGAGGCCATCGCCGCCGGCCGGCGCCTGATCGTGGTCGGCCGGGCGGGAGTCGGGGTCGACAACGTGGACCTCGAGGCGGCCACGCGGGCCGGCATCGTGGTCGTGAACGCGCCCACGGGCAACACCATCGCGGCCGCGGAGCACACCATCGGCCTCCTCTTCGCGGTCGCCCGCCGCATCGCCGCCGCGGACGCCTCGCTGCGGCGCGGCGAGTGGACGCGCAATCGCTTCACGGGCCTCGAGCTGCGGGGCCGACGCCTGGGCATCCTGGGCCTGGGCAAGATCGGCATGGCGGTCGCCGAACGGGCCCGCGGCCTCGAGATGACCGTGCTGGCGCACGACCCGTTCGTCAGGCCTGAAGCCGCGTCCAGCCATGGCGTGGAGCTGCTGGCCCTCGATCTGCTGCTGTCCCGCAGCGACGTGCTGACGGTCCACGTGCCCCTCACGCGCGGGACCCGCAACGTCGTCGGGGCCGCCGAGCTGGCGCGCCTGCCAGCCGGTGCCATCGTGCTCAACGTGGCCCGCGGCGGGGTGATCGACGAGGCGGCCCTCGCCGCGGCGCTCGCGTCGGGGCACCTGGGCGGGGCCGGCGTGGACGTGTTCGACCGTGAGCCGCCCGTCGACTCGCCCCTGCTCGAGGCGCCCAACACCGTTCTCACTCCACATCTTGGCGCCTCGACCATGGAGGCCCAGGAACGGGTCGCCGTAGAAGCCGCCCAGCAGGTCCTCGACGTGCTCGCCGGGCGCCCCGCCCGCTACGCCGTCAACGAGCCACCGGTGCCGGCCGATGCCGCGACGAAGCTGGTCCCCTTCCTGGGCCTGGCCCGCACGCTGGGGCAGCTCTACGCCCAGGTGGCCGACCTGACGGGGGACCTGACGCTGGAGCTGGCCGGCGAGCTGGCCACGAGCGACGTCAGCCCGTTCGCCGCGGCCGCCCTTCGCGGCCTGCTCGAGGTCTCCACCGAGGAGCGGGTCAACCAGGTCAACGCCGGCCACGTCGCCCGCGCCCGGGGCATCACGCTCGCCGAGCGGCGCACGCCCGATGCCGGGCGCTACGCCGCGCTGGTGACGCTCAGCGGCAGCACGACCGTGGCTGGCACCGTCGCCGACGGCGAGCCGCGGCTCGTGCGGCTCGGCGCGCACTGGATGGACATGGCACCGTCCAGCTGGTTGCTGATCACCCGCCACCATGATCGGCCGGGCACCATCGGCCTGGTGGGCCAGGTGCTGGGCGAGGCCGACGTCAACATCAGCGCCATGCACCTGGCGCGGACGACCCCGCGCGAGGACGCCTTCATGCTCCTGGCCCTCGACGACCCCGTGCCGCCGGAGGTGGCCCGGCGCATCCGCGAGCTGGAACCCGTGCTCGACGTGTGGGTCGTGCACCTGGCATGACCCGGCGCGCCCTCATACCCGACGGGCTGGACGCCTCGCTGGCCCTCGTTCGCCACGGCGAGTCGGCGTGGATCGCGGAAGGACGCTTCCAGGGTCGCGGCGACCCGCCGCTCTCGGAGCTCGGACGGGCCCAGGCCGCGCTCGTGGCGGAGCGGCTCGCCGAACCGGGGCGGCCGGGCGCACTCCCCCTTCCGCCGGGACCGCCGCTCGCCATCTGGCACTCCCCCCTCGAGCGCGCCCGCGCCACCGCGGCGAGCATCGCCACCGCGCACGCGGTCCCGCCCCCACTCGTCGCCGCCGAGGACCTCACCGAGCTGGCCCAGGGGGACTGGGAGGGCCTGCCCGGGCGCGAGGTCGCCGAGCGGTGGCCGGAGCTGCTGGCGGGCTGGCGGGCGGATCCGGTCCACGTCCATGCGCCGGGGGGCGAGGCCATCCCCGAGGCGGCGACCCGCGTGCGCCGGGCCCTCGGCGCCGTCCTCGAGGGGCTGGCAGCGGGGAGCGCCGAAGCGTCGGGCGACGCCACCCCTCGCCGCTCCCCGGTGCTGGGCTACGGGCCCGCCACCGCCCTGACGCCGTGGGGCGTGCTGGTCGCCCACGATGGCATCTTCCGCATCGCGCTGCTGGCGCTGCTGGACCTGCCCCTGGAGCGATTCTGGCGGTTCCCGTTCCTGCTCTGCGGCATCAGCGTGGTGGAGCTGCGCGGTGGCAGCGCCAGCCTGCGGGCGCACAACCTGAGCGATCACCTGGCCCCGCTGGCGGCGACGGCCGAGGCGGTCAGCGAGGACCGTGCCCGGCGGGGCGCGCTCTAGGCACTCCGCCTCGACTCCGTCGGCCAGGGCGGGGCGGGCTAGCGGAAGCCCCGTCGCCGGCGGAAGGCCAGCCGCAGCAGTCGGAAGCGCAGGCGCCGGTACGCGGCGTGCAGCGCAGCGAGGCGATCTCCCTGGAAGGGCCGGTGCGCGTACGTCCCCTCCACCTTGGCCCGCGCCACGAGTTGCAGCTCCTCGCGCGCCGCCGGCAGCAGCTCGCCGAGGGCTCCCGCGTACTCGTAGGCCGTCTGGGTCGGCAGGGGCGCGAAACCGAGGCGCCCGGCCAGACGAGTCAGGCCACGGTAGACCGAGTCGGCCTCCGGGGCCGGGCGCCGCCGGCGGGCGCGCGAGCGCCAGGCAAGTGCCGCGACGAGGACTGCCGCGACGCCCACCACGAGGATCGCCAGCGGGCCGCCGCTGCCGCCGTTGTTGTCGACGCCCCCGATGCCCGTCGTGTCCGGCCTGCGCGACGGTTCCTCGCCCTCGCCGGGCAGGCGCTGCGACGGCAGGACGCCCTCGGGCGTCGCGCTGGGCACCGGCGCGCCGGGTTCGAACACGGCCGGCTGCTGACCGCCGTTCTCGCCGTTGCCGGGCGTGGGATCGAAGTCGATCCAGCCGTAGCCCGGGAAGAAGACCTGGACCCACGCGTGGGCGGCACCGCGATCGACCTCCCAGGTCCCGTCGGTGAGCTTGCGACCAGGCAGGTACCCCTTCACGTACCGCGCGGGGATCCCCTCCTCGCGGAGCAGCATCACCATGGCCGTGGCGAAGTACTCGCAGTAGCCCTGCTTGACCTGCAGGAAGCAGTCGACGACCTGGCTGCCCGAGCAGAGTCCGCGCACATCGGTGTTGTAGGTGAAGCCGCCGCGCGAGTAGAGGTAGGTCTGGATCGCGTCGGCGACGTGGAAGGGATCGTGGCGGTCCGTCGCCAGGCTGGCCACGATCCCGTCGGCGGTGGTCTTGACCAGCGGGCCCACCGATCCCGGCTGGATGGCCCGGTACCGCTCTACCCAATCGGGATAGGCCGTGCCGGCGGCCGCCAGGGCCGCCTGCGTCGGGGCCCCGGCCTCCTTGCCGCTCGGGCGCACCAGGGCATCGACGCGGTAGGACTGGCCCGTCTCCAGGCTCGTCGCGAGCTCGACGGTGGCGAGCGGCCCATCCTGGCCACTGGTGTAGAGGATCGTCGAGCGGTCCACCGTGTAGACGCTCTCGGGTGTCAGCAGGGTGGCCCCGCCCATCGTCACGTCCGTCACGTCGGCCGTGACCGGCACCCGGACCTCGCCGGGCGGCACCGCGTCGCGGCTAGCGGCGAGGACCGGCTGGGCCGCCGGCACCTGCTGCCCGCCGGAGCGGTCCGCCTGCTTCCAGGTTGTGCCGTCGAAGACGTCGTAGGCGGCACCGAACCAGCGGTACCCCGCGCCGTCGCTGGTCTTGTCGCGGAAGACGACCACCGGCGACGACTCCCACACGCCGGTGATGGTCGAGGAGGACGTGAAGAGCCCGCCCTGGAAGCGTGGCCCACCGCTCAGGCCACCGACGACGAGGTTGAGCTGCTGGCCCCAGTTCACCAGCTGGTCGCGCACCGCGGGCTGGTCGAGCACGCCGGACAGGGGCGCCGAGCTGGCGGTCGCGGTCAGCACCATCGCCCCGACCATGGCCAGGGCGATGAAGGCCGCGCCCGCGCGCAGGTAGCGTCCGCCGACCTGGCCCGCATCGCCGATGCTGCGACGCAGCCACCCGGCTTGCTGGTCCTGCAGGTTGAGGCGCACCAGCAGGAGCAGCGCGGCCGCACAGAACACGACCAGGAAGACGTACTGGTCCTGCGCCGCGATGCACAGCTCGACGAGCAGCGCCAGGCCAATGACGCCCACCGCGCTGAGCGGTCGATGGCGACGGTAGACGCTGAAGGCACCGACCTGGCCCATCGACCACACGGCCGCTCCCAGCACCAGCAGGAAGACCGACGTCTGGGACGAGCGCACCCCTTCGATCACCAGGTCGCGGTAGAAGAGGTAGATCGAGTCGGAGAGGGCCTCGAGGCGCGTCCCGAGGTCGGGCGAATGCGACACCACGCCGGCTACCGCGACGAGCACGACGACCGTGCCAAAGACTGCGCCGAGCACGTCTGCGACCAGCGCCGGGAGGCGCGACTTGCCGCTCACGAAACCCCACGCGCCTGCGATCAGCACGAGCGCGGGCAGGAAGCCCGTCTCGCTGCCCCCACCGGCGATGGTTCCCGCCCAGCGCGCGTCGTCGATCGCCGCCGCGGTCGCCACCAGCATGATCGCCACCAGGACCAGCGACAGCCAACCCTCGGCGGGGCCGCGCAGCCAGCGCGGGCCCTCGAACTCGTCCCCGTCGAGCAGGGACGCCGACGTCGTCATCGCACGACCGCCAGGCCGCCCGGCGTGGTCGTCACGAGCAGCTCGCCCAGCGCGCGCCCGGGCACGACGTGGTGGACCACGATGTCGTACTCGGCGAGCGCGTGGAGCATCGCCCGCTCGGCACGCCGCTGATCCTCCAGGACCTCCGGCGCACGCGGCGGCTGGCCGCTGGCCGCCAGCGAGTGCGCATCGTAGGCGGCGCGGTCGAGCAGGCAGACCGAGCAGCGGATGCCACGTCCTCGCAGCGCCGCCAGGGGTCGCACCCAGCTACGCTCGAGCGACGGGGTCACCACCACCGCGGTCATCCCCCGCCGTAGCCGGGGCAGGCCCTGCACGAGCGCCTCGACGAGGGGCGTGGTCCCGTCCGCGCCGACCGCGGCCAGCAGGCCCATGATCTTCTGCTGCTGCCGTGCGCCGCGGTCGGCCGGGATCACCGTCAGGCGATGCCCCGACGCGGTCAGGCCGACCGCGCGGTTCTCGACCAGGGCCCGGGCCGCGAGTGAGGCCACCGTGCGCACGCCCGCCTCGAGGGTCGACTCGTCACCGCTGCCCGCCTGTACGCGTCGCTCCAGGTCGAGGAACAGCCATAGGTCCGCGGTCTGCTCCAGGTCGAACTCCTTGACCTGCAGCTCCTGCTGGCGTGCGCTGCTCTTCCAGTGGATGCGGTTATAGGCGTCGCCGGGCAGGTAGGGCCGGATGGAGGTGACGAGCGGCGTCGTCTGGAGCGTGCGCTCGGGGCTCGAGCGCGTGCCCTCGAGCGTGCTCGGTGGGAGGCGCCAGCGCGGCAGCGGTTCGACCCGGGGGTAGACCGTGACGGCACTCGCGGCACCGACCGTGGCCGAGGCCTCGAAGAGGCCCAGCGGGTCGCCCGTACGGATGGCCAGCGGGTCGACCCGGTAGTGCCCCCGCGCGACGAGCGGCACGCGCGCGGCCCACGATCGCTCCGCCCGCGGGCCCAGGGAGAGGGCGCGTCCGGGGAGCGCCACGGGCAGCGTCGACGGTGTGTACGCCTCCAGCCACAGCTTGGGCACGCGGCCCGTGTTG
>DATHCS010000206.1:0-3763 GCA_035319405.1 Candidatus Dormiibacterota bacterium
CCGCGTGCGGGCGGGAGCGGGGCGAGCTCGCGAGCGGCACGCCCGAGGGTGGTCGTCGGTGCCACCGACCCCGACACGACCAGGCGCGCCGGGCGCGTCGCCGTCCTCGGCTCGACGCCAGGTGGCATCGGCGCCACGCCGATCCGGTGCTCGAGGACGTCCTGGTCGACGAAGCCGACCTCCTCCTCGATCGTCGGTTCGTGCTCACGCCCGAGACGTCGCAGGGCCCCGAATCGACGGCCATGGGACGGTGCGGCGACGACGGCCGGAGCCATCCCGGCGAGGATCGCGTCCGGCAGGCGGTCATCGGGCTGTTCGACATGACCCGCCGCCGACCCCACGGTTCGCGGCGGGGCCGAGATCGTCGACGGGGCGACCGGGGCCACGGTCGGGTTGGCCCGAGCGACCATCGTCGGAGCCGCGGGCGTGGCCATCGGCCGGGAGGTGGCCGGGTTCACCTGCGAGGCGGCCGACTGGTGGACGGCCGGCTGGATGGGCTGGACCGGGATCGGCTGGACGGGCTGGACCGCGACCGGCTGGACGGGCGCGGACCGCTCGGGCGCCGGCGGCTCGGTGGTCGCGCTCGGGCGCGGCGAGGCCGCCGGGCGATCGTCGTGGCGACCGCGGTCGAGGTGCGTGATGGCCCTCGCCAGGAGCAGCAGCACGGAGGCTGCCACGAGCACCATCAAGGCGACGAGCACGTACGTTTGAAGCGTCAACGAGGACCTCTGCTAGTACCACGGTAACCCCGACCAGTGGTACGGCAGAGGGATGCTAGCACTGCCCTCCTCGGAGGCCCACAGGCCTGCTCCACACCGGACCGCACCGGTCCGCCGAAATCTCGGGGAGCGGCCCCGGAAGGTGGTGCCGGAAGTCAGCGGTCGGGCGCCGTCCGGCCTCGTTCGCGGTCCACCGGCGCGGCCGGGACCGCCGTCGGGACCGGCGACGGCTGACCCGTCGCCGTGGGACTGGCCATCGCTCCGGGTGATCCCGGGCGCGACGTCGTGCGGCGCGGTGGCGCGGCGCCATCGGGCCCCTCGTAGGACTCGGCCTCGAGCTCCTCGGGCCGGCGCAGGGCGCCGCGGGTCGGGATGAACAGCACAAGCCCCGAGGCGAGGAAGACGCCGATGAACGCATAGAGCTGGTCGACGCCGGACAGGACGAGCGCGAGCACCGCCAACCCGAGGCAGATCCCATAGATGACGAAGACCGTCTGGCGATGGGACAGGCCCAGGTCGAGCAGCCGGTGGTGGATGTGCCCGCGGTCCGGACTGAACGGCGAGCGCCCCTGCGAGAGCCGCCGGACGATGATCCAGAAGGTGTCGATGATCGGGACGCCGAGCACCAGCAGGGCCACGGCGACCTTGGCGGTCCCGAGGATGCTCAGCAGCGCGAGCGTGTAGCCCACGAACTGGACGCCGCTGGTCCCGATGAAGATCGACGCCGGATGGAGGTTCCAGCGCAGGAACCCGAGGAGCGCGCCGGCCAGCGTGAAGCACAGCACGGCCACGAGTGGCTGCCCGACCCCGCTCGTCAGGCTGATGATCCCCAGCGTGACGGCCGCGATGAACGCGATGCCGGAGGACAGGCCGTCGAGGCCGTCGATGAAGTTGATGCTGTTGATCATGCCGACGATCCAGAAGACCGTGAAGGCCGCGGCGATGAGGCCATCGAACTCGATCTTGCCGGCGCCGACGGGGTTGGCGATGAAGCCGATCGAGATCCCGAGCACGACCGCGAAGATGCCGAGCGCGATCTGGCCGAGGAGCTGCCAACGGGCTCGCAGGTCGACAAGATCATCGATGGCGCCGAGGGCTGCCGCGGCGGCCCCGCCGACGAGCAGCGCGGCGACGGCCTGATCGTCAAGCAGGAACGGGACCGGCAGGCGCCCGGTCGCCTGGTTGAAGACCAGGCTCAGCGCGGCGACCACGATGAAGGAGGTCGCCACCGCAAGCCCGCCGCCGCGCGGGATGGGTGAGGTGTTGACCCGACGCTCCTCGGGGTGATCGACCACCTCGTAGCGCAGGACGAGGCGCTTGATCCATGGCGTCAGGCCGAGCGCGATGAGCGCCGCCGCGATGAAGCTCACCGCGATCGGCAGGACGGCGTCCCCGAGCAGCATCGAGAAGGTCATCGTGCGGGGACGGCCTCCGAGAGCGTCGGCGTGGCGGGTCGGCTCACGCGGCCGGCAGCCCCGGGACCGGGAACCGGTCGACGATGTCGCGGACCTCGCCGGCGAGCCGCGTCTGGACGGCGGCGTCGTCCCGGCTGCGGATGGCCTCGACGATGATCCGGCCGATGGCCCGCATCTCGTCGGCGCCGAAGCCGCGGGACGTGGTGGCCGGCGTGCCGAGGCGGATACCCGACGCCGTGTTGGGCGGCAGCGGGTCGAACGGGATGCCGTTCTTGTTCACGGTGATGCCGATCTCGTCGAGCAGGTGTTCGGCTTCCTTGCCCGTGACCCCGAGCGGCGTCACGTCCACGAGCATCAGGTGGTTGTCCGTTCCCCCGGAGACGACGCGCGCCCCGAGCCCCGCCAGCGTGTCTGCGAGGATCGCGGCGTTGGCCACGGTGCGGCGCTGGTCCTCGCGGAACGGCTCCCCCATCGCGAGCTTGAAGGCGACGGCCTTGCCCGCGATCACGTGCATGAGCGGCCCGCCCTGGACGCCGGGGAAGACGGCCTTGTCGATGCCCGCGGCGAGCGAGCCCTTCAGGGCCGGGAAATCCGCTGGGTCCACGCTGTCGGGCAGCTCGTTGCGGGAGAAGATCAAGCCGCCGCGGGCCCCGCGCAGCGTCTTGTGCGTGGTGGTGGTGACGATGTCCGCGTGCGGGAAGGGGCTCGGGTGGACCCCGGCCGCCACGAGCCCGGCGACGTGGGCCATGTCCACGAAGAGCAGCGCGCCGACGCTGTGGGCGATGGCCGCCATCCGCTCGAAGTCCCACAGCCGTGGGTAGGCGCTGGCCCCGCCGACGATCAGCTTCGGCCGGACCTCCCAGGCCTGCGCCTCGAGCGCGTCGTAGTCGATCCGCTCGGTATCCTGGCGGACCCCGTACGCGTGGACCTCGTACAGCTTGCCGCTGAAGTTGAGGGCCATCCCGTGGGTCAGATGGCCGCCGTGGGCCAGGTTCATCCCGAGGATCCGGTCGCCTGGCTGGAGCACCGAGAAGTACGCGGCCATGTTCGCTTGCGCCCCGCTGTGGGGCTGGACGTTCACGTGCTCCGCGCCAGGGAACAGCGCGAGAGCACGGTCCTGGGCGAGGCGCTCGGCGACGTCCACGAACTCGCAGCCGCCGTAGTAGCGCCTGCCCGGCAGGCCCTCGGCGTACTTGTTCGTCAACCAGCTGCCTTGGGCCTCGAGCACGGCCGCGGCGACATAGTTCTCGCTCGCGATGAGCTCGATCTTGTCGTGCTGGCGATGGCGTTCGCCCTCCATGGCCTCCCAGAGATCGGGATCCACCTCGGCGATCGGGGCCATCGCGATGCCCGGAGCTGGGGAGACGGTCATGGCTGGACGATCCCTTTCTGCCGAGTCAGGAGCGGGGCGGACGTCCGGACGACGGGCGCCGGCTGGCCAGATGTCCGGGCCGGTGCCACGGAGCCGCTGGGCCGAGGGGACGACGGCGCGAGACGGCGCATCGGTCGATATCTTCCCACGAAGCGCCAGTCCTGCGGCTCCGGGGGTCGGCGGGGCGAGACGAGTGGCGAGTCAGATCCCCGTGCGAGGTCCTGCGCCCCGCCTCGATCCGGGCTGCGGCCCGGGCT
>DATHCS010000207.1:0-3430 GCA_035319405.1 Candidatus Dormiibacterota bacterium
CGACGTGGCCCGCGCTGCCACGGAGCTGGCCGCCCAGCGCCACGGGGCGCTCATCATCCTGGAGCGCGAGACGGGCCTGGAGGATGCCGCCGAGAGCGGCGTGATGCTCCACGCCGACCTCTCGCCGGAGCTGCTGTTGAGCCTCTTCACGCCGCGCGGCGCGCTGCATGATGGGGCGGTCATCCTGCGTGGCGATCGGGTGCTCGCGGCGGGGGCCGTGCTGCCGCTGGCCGAGACCACCGTCCAGAGCGAGCGCATGGGCACGCGTCACCGCGCGGCGCTCGGCATCACGGAGCAGACGGATGCGGTGGCCGTGGTGGTCAGCGAGGAGACCGGCACGGTGGCCCTCGTGGAGCGGGCCCGCATCGTGCGGAACCTCGACGAGGAACGGCTGCGCACCGCGCTGACGGCCCTGCTCAGCTCGGGAGACCTGCCCCGCGTGATCCGCCCCATCGCCGGCAGCGGGCGGCGGCCGCGCCCGACCCGCCCGCGGCTCAACCGTCGGCGCGCCGACACCCCCGAAGGAGGCCGGTCCGCGGCCGCCACCCCCGCGTCCGGTACACCCGCCCCGGCCGCGCCCGCGGCGCCCGGCGCCGAGCACCGGTAGGTGAAGCGGGCCCTCAGCTTCGTCACCCGGAACTGGCCCCTCAAGGTCGGTGCGGTTGCGCTCGCCACGGTCCTCTACGCGGGTTTGGTGCTGTCCCAGAACGCGCGGACCTGGTCGGGCCAGGTGCCCATCGAGCCGCTCAACCAACCCGCGGGCGCCTTCCTGCTCGATGACCCGGGCGTGGTGACGCTGATCCGGCTCTACGCCCCACCGGACCTGGCCAGCCTGATCACCAGCCAGGACTTCCAGGCGACCATCGACCTGGCCGGCATGGACGCGACGAGCGGGGCGGAGCCGGAGGTCGTGCCGGTCTCCGTGACGGCCCTCGATCCGCGCATCCAGGTCATCGACTTCCGGCCCCGCCAGGTTGCGGTGCGCCTCGACCCCATCGAGACCAAGGTCGTGCCGGTGGCGGTCGACCACGGGACCGTGCCGCCCGGCCTGCAGGTCGGCGACGCGGAGATCACGCCCGCCAGCGCCGAGGTGCGCGGCGCGAGCACGCTGGTGGCCCGCGTCGTGCGGGTCGTGGCCCGCGTCACGATCGACCCCAATGGCATCAACGTCGATGACGACGTGGCCCTCACCGCCGTGGACGAGCGGGGCGAGGCCGTGGCGCCGGTCGACGTGGTCCCCGACATCGCCCATGTGCGCATCGAGGTCACCGCCCAGGCCGCCAGCCGCAGCGTGCCCGTGGCGCCCCAGCTGACGGGGACCGTGGCGGCCGGCTACCGCGTGGCGGCGGTAAGCGTGGCACCGGCCACGGTGACCGTCAGCGGGGATCCCGCGGCCCTGGCGCAGCTGCAGGCGGTGCCCACGGCGGCCATCGACATCAACGGGCGCAGCAGCGATCTCGAGCGCACGGTCGCCCTGGCGCCGCCGAGCGGGGTGACCGTCATCGGCGCCACCACGGTCAGCGTCACGGTCGACGTGGTCGCCCAGCAGGGGAGCCAGTCCTACACGGTGGGACTGACGCTCAGCGGCGCCCATGCCGATCGCACCTACCAGCTCTCGGCCGCCTCGGTGCTGGTGACGCTCGGCGGCAGCCTGCCGACGCTGTCCGCCATCGATGCGAGTCGCCTCACGGCCACGCTCGACGTGGCGGCCCTCGAACCGGGCGCACACACCGTGACCGTGACCTTCACGCCGCCTGCCGGGACGAGTTTGGTGGCGATCTCGCCCGCCAGCGTGACGGTGACCGTCGCGGTCGTCGCCACTCCGTCGCCGACGCCGTAGCATGACCCGCCTCTTCGGCACGGACGGCATCCGCGGCGTGGCCAACGTGGATCTCAAGCCGAGCCTGGCATACGCGCTGGGACGGGCGACCGTGCAGCGCCTGCTGAAGCCCGGTGGCGCCCTGCTCGTCGGGCGGGACACGCGCCGGTCGGGGGACATGCTCACCTCGGCCATCGTCTCGGGCGCCACCTCGCTGGGCGCGGACGTGCACCGCGTCGGGGTCGTACCGACGCCGGCCCTGGCCTACCTCACCGGCGCCGGCGAGTACGCGGCGGGGATCATGGTCTCCGCGTCCCACAACCCCGCCGACGACAACGGGCTCAAGGTGCTCGACGAGCGCGGCTTCAAGCTTGATGACGCCATCGAGGACGAGCTCGAGGCCCTGATCTGGCGGGCCGACGAGTTCAGCGGCCCCAGCAACGCGGGACTGGGCCGCGACATCGACGCGCGAGCCTTGCTGGATCGCTATCGCGAGCACCGACTCGAGCTCGCCCGCCGCTTCCGCTCCCCCCTGCGGCTGGTGCTCGACTGTGCCAACGGCTCCGGCGGCGTGGTGGCACCCGAGCTGCTGGAGGCGACCGGCGCCCGGGTCGAGGTCATCTGCAACGCGCCCGACGGCAGCAACATCAACGCCGGCTGCGGGGCCACGGCGCCCGAGCAGCTCGCCTCGCGTGTGCGGGCGAGCGGCGCCGACGTCGGCTTCGCGCTCGACGGGGACGCCGATCGCTGCGTGGCGGTGGACGGGACCGGTCGCATCGTCGACGGCGACCAGCTCATCGGGCTCATCGCGCTCGACCGCCTCGGTCGGGACGCGCTTGCCGGCCGCACCGTGGTCGTGAGCGTGCTCTCCAACGGCGGACTCGCCAGTGCGGTCGAAAGCGCCGGTGGCCGCATCGTGCGTACGCCCGTGGGCGACAAGTACATCCTCGACGGGATGCTGGTGGCAGGCGCCGAGCTGGGCGGCGAGAAGAGCGGCCACGTGATCGTCGCGGAGCACACCACCTCGGGCGACGGGATCGTCACCGCCCTCGAGACGCTGTCCATCCTGGCTCGCAGCGGCCGAACCCTCTCGGAGCTGGCGGCGTCGATCCCGCTCTTCCCGCAGCAGCAGCGCACCGTGCGCGTTCGTCACAAGGAGCAGTGGGAAGCCGACGCCCGCCTGGCCGCCGCCGTTCGCGATGCCGAGGCCGAGCTGGCGGGGCGCGGCCGGGTCCTGGTGCGGCCCTCGGGCACCGAGCCCGCCCTGCGCATCATGATCGAGGGCGAGGACGAGGCCCGCGTCGGGCAGCTCGCCGACGGTTTGGCGGCGCTGGCGGTGGAGCGGCTAAACTGACGCGTCCCTCGAGGGTGGAAGGAGCGTAGCGCCCGGATGTGCGGCATCGTCGGCTATATCGGGCCCCGTGAGGCCGCCCCGATCCTCCTGGAGGGCCTGGCGCGGCTCGAGTACCGCGGCTACGACTCGGCCGGCATCGCGCTTGTCACCGCCCAGGGCGATCTCTTCGTGGAGAAGCGCGCCGGCAAGCTGGCGGTGCTGCGCACCGCGCTCGCCGACGACACGCCCTCGGCGGCCATGGGCCTGGCCCACACGCG
>DATHCS010000208.1:0-2241 GCA_035319405.1 Candidatus Dormiibacterota bacterium
GCTTTGGGCGTGGGGGAGGCTTTGGGGGTGCCCTCGGCGGAGGGGCTCGCGGGCCGGGAGGCCGAACTCGGCCTGGCGGCGGCTGTAGTCCGTCGGCTCAGCGAGGGGCGGGCGGCGGCGCTGGCCATCGAGGGGGAAGCCGGCATCGGCAAGACCCGCCTGGTGCAGAGCATCGTCGCTGATGCGCGTTCTCGTGACGCGGCCGTGTTCTGCGGCCAGGCTCATCCCTTTGAGCGCACCCGTCCGTTCGGTGTGGTCGCCGCGGCGCTGGATCTGAGCCGGCGGTCACCGGACCCGCGCAGGGCTGCGATCGGCGCGCTGCTGGCCGGCCAGGGCACTGGGGCGCAGGCGTGGGCCGCTGGCGACATCCAGTACCGGGTCGTCGAGGAGATCGTGGACCTGGTAGATAAGTCGTGCGCCGAGCGCCCGGTGCTGCTGGTGGCCGAAGATATCCACTGGGCGGACAGCGCAAGCCTGTTGGCGATCTTGTCGGTGGCACGGCAGCTGCCGCTGGCGGCGTTGCTGGTCGTGGTGACAGCCCGGCCGTCGCCGCTGCCGGCCGAGGTGGTCCGGCTGCTCGATGATCTGGCGGCCGGGGGCGCGCGCACCATGCAGCTCCAGCCGCTGAAGCCCGACGACGTGGCCGTGCTTGCCCGTCACGTGCTCGGGGCGTCTCCTGGTCCCGCCCTGACCGCCATGCTGGCCAAGGCCGGCGGGAACCCGTTGTGGGCCAGGGCCATACTGCGCTCGCTGGCCGATGAAGAAATGCTGCGCCGCGCCGGGGACAGCGTCGAGGCGACGACCTCGGAGCTGCCGGCCTCGCTCAGTGACCTGGTGGTTCGCCGGCTGCGGCACCTGCCGCGGGCAACGCTGGAGCTGCTGCAGGTCACGGCGGTGCTCGGCGATGCCGTGTCGCTTCGCGATGTCGCCGCTGTCGCCCGTCGGCCGCCGGCCGAGGTGGTCGGGCAGCTCAGCGACGCGTTCGACGCTCAGCTTCTCGACGAGGGCGACGACCGGGTCGTGTTCCGGCACCAGCTCGTGCACGACGCGATCTATCAGCACATGCCGCCGCCGGCCCGCCGTCTTCTGCACCGTGAGGCCGCGGTCGCGCTGATGGCCGCGGGCGCGGACCGACTGGACGTGGCGGATCACCTGATGCTCGGAGCGGAGCGGGGTGACGAGCAGGCGGTCGCATGGTTGCGGGACGCCGCCCGCGAGGCGTCGGCACAGGCGCCGTTGGTCACCGTCGAGCTCATTCGCCGCGCCGAGGCGCTGCTGCCAGGCGGTCATCACGACGCGGATCTGGTGTCGTCGGAGGTGGTCCAGGCGCTGCTGCGCGCCGGGAAGGTGGCCGAGGCATCGGCCCGTGCCGAAGCGGTGCTCGCCCGACGGCACGCCGCCGAGGTGGACACTCCGTTGCGCGTTGCGCTTGTTGGCGCGCTGGCTCTGCAGAACCGCGCCGCCGAGCTCATCACCATAGCGCAGGCCAGCCTGGCCGGCCCGGCCCAGCTTCGGCCCTCCGATCAGGTGCTGATGCTGGCCCAGCAAAGCTGGGCCTTGGTGTACACGGGCGACCCCCGCGCGGGCGAATCGGCCGCCAGCCAGGCGCTGACCATCGCCGAGCAGGCGGGCGATGCGGCGATGACGGTGTGGGCCCTGACGGCGTTGATGGTGGCGGTGGGGCGGCAAGGCCGCTACGGCAAGGCACTGGCCCACGCCCGGCGGGCCGCCGCCCTGGCGGCCGGCTCGCACGACACGAGATCGCTGCCGCTGCAGCCGAAGTTCTTCCTCGGACTGGCGCTGTTCGACTGCGACCTGGTCGACGAGGCGCGAGCCGCATACCGGGAGGCTCTCGACGACGAGTTCAGCTCGGGGTTTTTGCTCTCCGAGACTTTGACGAACGACGCTCAGGCGGCATTTGTCATCGGGGAGTGGGAGGACGCGGTTCCCGGTCTGATCGCCGGCGGCCAGGCCGCGCAGGATAAAGGCAACCAGATTCTGGTGGCACAATCGCTCGCCTACCGGACCATCATCGCAACGGCCATGGGAGATCACCGGGCCGCGAGCGAGCTGGCCGGCGGGATCGCCGGCTCGCTGGAGGGCGGCCAGCTTAGTTACAACGCAGGAATCCTCGCGTTCGCGGTGGCGGGGCTGAAGGCGGCCGAGGGCGACCGGCAGGGTGCCTATGACCTGCTGCTGTGGTGCTGGCGGTTCGACGCCGCACGGCAGTGCCGCTTCTAC
>DATHCS010000209.1:0-3531 GCA_035319405.1 Candidatus Dormiibacterota bacterium
TACGCGCCTTGTCTCGGTCTCGCACGTCCTGTGGACCACGGGTGCCGTGCTGCCGGTCGAGCGGATCGCTGCTTTGGCCCGGCAGGTGGGAGCCTGGACGGTCATCGACGGTGCCCAGGCGGCCGGGATCGTGCCGCTCGACGTGCCCGCGCTCGGCGCGGACTTCTACGCCATCTCCGGGCAGAAGTGGCTGCTGGGACCGGAGGGAACGGGTGCCCTGTGGGCCGGCCCGAGGGCCATCTCCGAGGCCATGCCGTTCCAGGCGGGCTACTTCGGCTACGAGCATCTCGACGGCCGCGGTGAGGGAGCGCGCTGGCCGACGGCGCGCCGCTTCGAATCGGTCACCTACCACCGGCCTTCGGTGGTGGGGCTCGCGCGCAGCGTGAGCTGGCTCGAGATGTACGTCGGCCTAGCCTGGGCCCACGAGCGCGCCGCGCGACTGGCGCGCCTTGCGGCGGACGGCCTCGCCGCCATCCCCGGCCTGACGCTGCTCACGCCACGCGACCGCATGGCCGGCCTGATCAGCTTCCGGGTGGACGGCTGGACCGCCGAGGAGCTGCGGGTCACCCTTGGCCGCCGCGTCTTCGCCATCACGCGCACGATCCCCGACCTCGACGCGCTGCGCATCAGCGTCGGCTGGTACAACAGCGAAGCCGAGCTGGAGCGCTTCGTCGAAGCCGTGTCCGAGCTGGCTCGCCACACCCCGTCCACCCTGCCCGAGCGGCCCGGGCTGGTGATCGTGCCGAGTCCTCCCGGCCTGACGTGAGCCGTCGTCCCGGATCGACCGCACCCGGCGATCCGCGGACCGTCCGACCGCGCTCGGAGCTGGAGGTGCGCTGGCGGCAACTGCGCAACCCACCGGTGCCGGTCGTCCGCGCGATCGTCGCCGACAGCGCCGTGGCCATGGTGGGGGGGCTGCTGCTGCTGCTCTACGACCTGGCGCTCTCGCGCGGCGTCGACCTGCCCGGCGACGACCTGCGGGCCGCGGCCGTGACGGTCTACGTCGTGGTGGTGCTGACCGTCGGGAGCCTCCTGACCTACCTCTGGGTGCCGCTGCCGACCGGCGCGTCGGGGGTGCGTCGACGCTCGCCCTGGAGCGCGCTGCTGGGCCTCTTCGCGGCGCTCCCCATCGCCTACCTGGTCCTGGTGCTGGTCTTCCAGATCGTGCGCCCGTTGCTGGGGCCCTGACCGGGGGCTGCAGGCCGCGGGCGCACCAGGAGCCCCGCACGGTGCCAGCTGGCAACGCTTTGGGGCCTTGCGACCGGTACGTTCGGGGTATTCCGCGCCCGCAGGCGAGCCGTATCCTTGGCCGCGGCATCATCATCCGGACCGGTGGAGTCGAATTCGCTTGAGCACTCGTGCTCCGCGCCAGCCCTCTGAGGACGCTGCCCGGGCCGCGGCACCCAAGCGCCGCCGTTCGAGCCGCCCCCATCCGCCGCAGCCTGCCCTGGAGGCCCCTGCATCCGACATGGCCGCACCGAGCTCGGCTACGATGAACTCCCAGACGGCGCTGCCCTGGCGCGACGAGGAATCGTTCCTCGAGGAACGGCCCATGGCCAGCTCCGGCGCCGGAGCAGGAGGCGGGTGGATGCAGCAGCACATGGCCATGCCGCGGCTCATGGGCCAGCCTGCCTACGCGCGCCCGCCGCGCCTCGCGGCGTCCGAGACGGAACGCCCCTTCGACCCTGACGACCTGCCCCTCGAGGCATTCCGCACCGACGAGGAGCGTGAACTGGCCGCGACCCAGCGGACCGGGATGAATGGGAACGGGGGCGGCGGCGATGCCCTCAAGCCGTCGAGCAGCGGGGGCCTGCGCGGGATCGCCGCGCGGCTGCTGGGCAGCCGCAGCTAGCGAGCGTCCGGCACCGCGGCGGCCGCCTGACAGCGGGTGCTAGCATCCCCCGGCGCGGGGGAGTAGCTCAGCGGTGAGAGCAGGAGGCTTATACCCTCCACGCCGGTGGTTCGAATCCACCCTCCCCCACCAGTCCTTCAGCGGCGGGCGGACGAGGCCGCGCGGCTGAGGTTCGCCAACCCTTCGGCCAGGGCGGGCGGGGTCGGCCAACCGAAGCCGAGTCGGAACGCGTGATCGGGCTGCTCGAACCAGTGGCCCGGGCCTACCCACGTGGCCAGCTTCTCGTTGAGCACCCGATAGAAGCCCGCGACGTCGTACCGGCCCGGCTCGCGGAAGCGTGGGAAGGCCACCACACCGCCGCGCGGCGCGACCCATTCGAATTCGTTCTGGGCCTCCATCCAGGCCGTCGTCGTGGCGAGGGCCGAGGCGATCCCATGGCGGATGCGCGGCAGCCACTCGTCGCGACGGGAGAGCGCCCGGTAGGCCAGTTCCTCGTCGACCGCCGAGCCGGTGATCAGGATGAGTTCCTTGGCGGCCAGCAGCCGCTCGCCGAGCACAGGGTCGTGGGTCATGAGCCAGCCCGTGCGCAGGCCCGGGAGGCCGTAGGTCTTGGAAAGGCTGGCGACGCTGATGGACCGCTCGCTGAGGGTGGCCGCGACGGACGGCGGCGCGTCGAAGGCCATCTCGCGGTAGGTCTCGTCGAGGAGCAGGCGCGCGCCGCTGCGCTCGCAGACGCGAACCACGGCGCGCAAGGTGGCCTCGTCCATGCAGGCCCCGGTGGGATTGTGAGGGCTCGTCAGGCTCACCAGCCGGGTACGTGGGCTCATCAGCGCGGCGAGGCGATCGGGGTCCACCTGCCAGCCCTCTTCGTGGCGCAGCTCGAGGTACCGCACAGCCGCCCCGATCGCCCGCGGCGCCTCCACGTTGGTGGCGTAGTTCGGGTGGGCGACGACCACCTCATCGCCGGGTTCCAGCAACGCGCTCGCGACCAGGTAGAGGGCGCTCGAGGCTCCCGGCGTGACGAGTACGTGCCGCGCCTCGAGGCCCGGGGCTTCCGTCGCGATCAGCTCGCGCAGGCCGGGATGCCCACGGTGGTCGCCGTAGGCGAGCACCAGCCGGTCCAGCCCCTCGGTGCCCAGCTCCCCCAGCGACCGGTCGGCGACGGAGCTCTCGGCGAGGTTGCAGCGGATCCGCTCGTAGCCGACTTCCTCGGGGGATTCGGCCTCGATGGGCATCCGCCGGTAGCGCATGGCCCCAGAGTCTAGGGGTAGCATCGGGCCATGACCGCGACCGACGCTGCGACCGGGCTCCTCGCGCTGGACGTCGCGGCCCTTCGCGAGCGCTTCCCGGCCCTGGCCATGGAGCAGGACGGCCGGCCGGTGGTGTTCCTCGACGGGCCTGGGGGCACGCAGGTCCCGGTGTCGGTCATCGAGGCCGTGGCGCATTACCTTCGCGCCACCAACGCCAATGCCGGCGGCGCGTTCGCCACCAGCCGCGACAGCGACGCCTGCCTGGCCGAGGCGCATCGCGCCCTGGCTGACCTCCTGGGAGCGGCCTCGCCGCAGCAGGTCAAGTTCGGGCCCAACATGACCACGCTCACCTTCGCCCTCAGTCGCGCCATCGGGGCCACCCTGGCGCGACTGAGGGCGAAGGTGAGCGTGGTCATGTTGGGCCCGAAC
>DATHCS010000210.1:0-2906 GCA_035319405.1 Candidatus Dormiibacterota bacterium
GGGCGCGCCTCGGCGACGCCCACACGCCCGATCGGACGGACTGCCGTCATCGCCGTGCTGCCTCGCCCTCAGGACGGGGGCAGGAACCCGAAGCCGGCCAGCACAGCCTGTCCGTCCGGCCCGGCCAGCCAGGCCAGGAAGGCCGCCGCCGCGTCGGGGCTCGGCGAGCTCTTGACGACCACGCCGCCGTACGTGGCCGGGACGTTGGCGCTCGATGGAACCTCGACGACGGTGACCTTGGTCGAGGTCTTCGCGTCGGTCACGTAGACGATGCCTGCGTCGCCCTCACCCAGCTCGACCTTGGCCACGATCGCCGAGACGTTGTCCTCCTTGGAGACGATGTTGGCCGTGTACCGGGCGGCGAAGTCGGCCGGGTAGGCGGGCTCCTTGGCCAGGTTCGCCACGAGCTGGTTGGCGTACTTGGTGATCGGCACCGCGTCGCCCGCGGCGATGATCATGACGCCGCTGTTGGCGAGCGCCTCGGGTGAGCCGATGTGGGCCGGGTTGGCCTGGGGCACGATCACCGCGAGCAGATTGCCCGCGAACTTGGTCACCCCACCGACGGTGAGGCCCTTGTCCACGAGCTTCTGTGGGTTGGTCGTGTCGGCAGAGAGGAAGGCGTCGGCCGGGGCCCCCTGCTCGATCTTCGTCTCCAATGCGGACGAGGCGTCCGTGGAGATGGTCAGGGTCGTGCCGGGATGGGCCGCCTCGTAGGTCGTCTTGACCCGCGCCAGGGCCACCTTGAGCGAGGCCGCGGCGTAGATCGTCAGGTTGGCGGGCGCCGGCGAGGCGGACGCGGTGGGCGAGGCAGCCAGCGATGGCGTGGGTGTCGCCGTGGCCGAGCCGGAACAAGCCCCCATTAGCAGCACCAGAACGCCCGCGAGGGGCAGCAGCCGCCTGTTCACGGGCGCGACTCCCTGGCCAGGGGGATCTCGATGATCACGTTGGTCGCCTTGACCACGCAGACCGCTTCATCGCCGACCTGCAGGCCCAGCTCCTCGACCGCCTCCGCCGTGAGCAGGCTCACGAATCGATGAGGGCCGGCCCGCACCTCCACCACCGCGGCCACCCCGTCGCGCTCGACGCGCGTGACGACGCCGGGAAAGCGGTTCCGAGCTGACTGCGCGACGATCGGCCGCTCGACGGCCGCTCGACGGCGCTCGTCGAGCAGTCGCATCACCTCAGCGATCTCGATGAGGCGCTGGCCGCCCGGGGAGCGCTCGACATGCAGGCGGCCCTCCTGCTCCCAACGCCGCAGCGTTTCCACGGACACCCCCAGCATCTCGGCGGCCTGCCCGACCCGAAGCCTGCCGGCACTGGGTATGGTCTGGTCCATAGCTGGGCAGTATCCGCTCAGTGGCGAAGGATGTCTAGCTATTGGAGGCGGCGGCGCCGGGATGGCCCACGGCGGACCCGGACCTGATGGACGGCTAGCATGACGCCATGGGCCGTGAGCAGAGCGTGCGCATCGTCCTCCGCCCTGGACGGCCGGCGGACGCCGAGGCGCTCGCGACGCTGCACCTGGACAGCTGGCGCCTGACCTACGATCCCCTGCTGGATCCACACGATCGAGCTCGCCTGAGTCTCGGAGAACGGCTCGCGGCCTGGCAGCGACGATTGGCGCAGCCCTCTGGCGGCGTCTGCCTCGCGCTGCGTGACGGCCTGCTCGTCGGCTTCGTCGCCGTCGAGGGCGCCCACGACGAGGACCTGGACGGCGGCGAGGGCGAGGTGACGAGCCTCCACGTACGCCCGGACCTGCACGGCCAGGGCATCGGGCGTCGCCTCCTGGCCGAGGGCGAGGCGCTGCTGCGCACCGAGGGCTGCCACGCCGCCGTGCTCTGGGTGCTCGCGGCCAACGGCCCGGCCCGCGCCTTCTACGAACGCTGCGGCTGGCAGGCGGACGGCGTCGCGGCGCATCGCCCGATGGGCGGCCTGGCCGGCCTGCCCCTGGTCGACGAGGTGCGCTACCGCCGCTCGCTGTGAGGGAGGCTCGCCAGCGTCGCCAGCTCGGTCAGGGTCCGCTCGACCTCCTCGAGCGTGTTGTAGTGCACGAGCCCGAGGCGCACGACCCCGCCGAGCTCGGCGAGCCCCAGCTGCTCCATCAGCGCCGTGGCGTAGAAGTCGCCGTCCCACGCGAAGATGCCGCGTTCCGCAAGCGCCACGGCGAGGCCCCTCGGCGTCCAGCCGTCGAGGCGGACGGCGAAGGTGGGCGTGCGCTCCTCGGGGCGATCCGGGTCGGCCGGGCCCACCACGCGCAGGCCGGGGATCGCCAGCAGGCCGCTGAGGAGGCGTCCCGCGAGCGTGCGCTCGTGGACCGCGACGGCGGACATGGCCGCGAGCAGCGCCTGCCGCCTCGAACCGTCGCGCAGCGCGCCGCTGCGTCGCCCCAGCTCCGCGAGGTACTCCACCGCGGCCAGCGCACCCGCGATGCCCTCGTGGTTCTGGGTGCCCGTCTCCCACGCATCGTGGGCCGGGCGCACCTTGTAGGCCGGCAGTCGTTCGAGCAGCTCCGCCCGGCCATACAGCACCCCGACGTGTGGCCCGAAGAACTTGTAGACCGAGCAGACCAGGAAGTCCGCCCCGATGGCCTGCACATCGAGCGATCCGTGCGGAGCGTAGTGGACCGCGTCGACGAAACAAAGCGCACCGACCCGATGGGCGCGCTCGACGATCTCGCGGACCGGGTTGATCGTGCCGACGGCGTTGGAGGCATAGCCCACCGCGACGAGCCGGGTGTGCTCGCTGAGGTTGGCCTCCAGGCTGGCCAGGTCGAGCCGGCAGTCGCGGTCGATGTCGACCGTCCGCACCGTCAGGCCGCGATCCGCGGCGAGCCGCCGCCAGGGCGAGATGTTGGCCTCGTGGTCCAGCGTGGTGACCACGATCTCGTCGCCCGGCTCGAGGGTGGC
>DATHCS010000211.1:0-3394 GCA_035319405.1 Candidatus Dormiibacterota bacterium
ATGTCGTCAAGCTGGGCCGGCAGCCGCTCCTCGTGGCCGCCGATCCCTACCGGCCCGCGGCGGTCGACCAGCTTGTGGCGCTGGGACGCAGCCTCGACATCCCGGTCCATCGCGCGCCGGAGGGCACGCCCGTGCGCGAGATCGCGGAAGGGAGCCTGGCCCAGGCGCGTCAGACGGGCCGCGACGTGGTCATTCTCGACACGGCGGGCCGCCTGACCGTCGACCAGGCGCTGATGGCCGAGATCCGTCAGCTGGCCGCGGCGGTCACCCCCAGCGAGACGCTCCTGGTGGTGGATGCCATGGTCGGCCAGGAGGCCGTGGCGGTGGCCGAGGCCTTCCGGGAGGCCGTCCCGCTGAGCGGGCTCATCCTCACCAAGATCGACGGCGACGCGCGCGGTGGCGCCGCGCTCAGCATCTCGGCGGTCACCGGGTTGCCCGTCAAGTTCCTGGGCACCGGCGAGCGGACCGATGCGCTGGAGCCGTTCTACCCCGACCGCCTCGCCGGGCGGATCCTCGGCATGGGCGACGTGCTCAGCCTCATCGAGCGCGCCGAGGAGACCTATGACGAGCGGCAGGCCGCGCAGCTGGCCGACAAGCTGCGCCGCAACAGCTTCACCCTCGACGACTTCCTCGATCAGATGCAGCAGCTCAAGAAGATGGGTCCGCTCGGCCAGCTGCTGGAGATGATCCCCGGCATGGGCGGGATGGCCCGCGAGGCGCAGAGCGCCGTCGATCGGGGCGAGCTTCAGCACGTCGAGGCGATCATCCGCTCGATGACCCCGGCCGAGCGACAGGACCCGACCATCCTCAATGCCTCGCGCCGGCGGCGCATCGCGCGTGGCTCCGGCACCAGCCTGCCGGACGTCAACCGCCTGATGAAGCAGTTCGCCGAGATGCAGCGGCTCATGAAGCAGCTCGGAAGCGGCGGCGGCCGCCGCGGGCTGCTGGAGACTCTTGGCCGATGAACCCCGACTGTCCCCCTCGATCCGCCAGCGGAGTGCCTTCGAGATGACCGATCCCACGCTTCCGGCGGGCTCACCCCAGCCTGCCCCCCCGTCCAATCCCGCGACGCCGCCGCCGGGACCCCAGATCGAGCACCTGCCGGGCATGACGCCCGTGGCCCGCGTCGAGGAGGTCTCGGCGCCCCTCACGACCCCGGTGCGCACCGGCTCCGGCCGTGCCCGCTGGCTGGTGGCCCTGGCCGCCACGCTGGTGGTCGTGCTCGTGGCAGGCGCCATCATCGTGGTGGCCGGCGCCACCGGCTCACAGGCGATCGCTCCTGCGTACCTTCCGGCGGACACGATCGTCTACATGGACGCCCGCCTCGACATGCCAGGCGACCAGCACGACCAGATGGCCGCGCTCCTGGCCAAGTTCCCCGGCTTTGCCGACCAGGCCAGCATGGAGGCCAAGCTGGACGAGGCCCTCGACCGGCTGGTGAAGAACGCGACCGACGGCAAGTACACCTACACGGGCAGCGTGAAGGCCTGGTTCGGCGGCCAGATCGGGATCGGCGCCTGGTCCTCTGGGGCGAGCACCGAGCCGGCCGGCCTGATCGTGCTCAGCGTGGCCGACCGATCGAAGCTGCCGACGCAGCTCGACCAGGCGTCTCAGGACCTGGCCAAGGAGCTCGGCGTGAAGGTCACCGTCGAGGACCACGGGGGCATCAGCATCATCACGCTCGGTGCGCCGAGCGGCAGCGACGCGAGCATGGTGCAGCTGTCGAACCTCTCTTTCGCCATCACCGATGACGCCATCGTCGCCGGACGCGATGCCGTGGCCGTGGGCGCAGCGCTCGACCGCAAGGCTGGCAAGTCGGCCAACCTGGCCGGCGCAGCGACGTTCAAGGACGCCGTCGCGACGCTCGACCGCGACCGGCTCGGGACGCTCTACGTCGACGGCAGCGGTCTCGGCAAGCTCGTGGCGGCCGCCATGCCCTCGCCCTCCGCGGGCGCGGGCTCGGCCCTCGCGGCCCTGCCGGGAACGCTGGTGGGCGAGCTGCGCCTCGAGGGCGGCAACATCGTCGCGCGGGGCCGCGTGACGGCCGCTGCCGGCGCATCGGCCACCCCCGCCACGACCCCCTCGACCAGCACCGTGGCGCAGCACGTGCCCGGCGACGCCGCCTTCTTCGCCGAGATGCACGACCTCACCACGGCGTGGAGCCAGCTCATCACGCAGCTCAAGGCCCAGCCTGGCTACGCGCAGCTGGCGCCTCAGCTCGAGACGTTGGAGGGGGTCCTCGGCAGTAAGCTCGAGTCGTACTTCGACTGGACGCGCGACGTGGGCGTGGCGATCACGCTCCGTGACGGCAAGGCCCAGGGCGGCCTGGTCGCCTCGGCCAGCAACGCCGCGGCCGGCGAGGCGCGCCTCAAGCAGCTGGTGACCCTGCTCCGGCTGGCGGGCAGCAGCGCCATCGCGATCAGCGACCAGACCTACCAGGGAACCACGATCACGACCCTCACCGTCGACGTCGGGGCGCTGAACCAGATCGGCGGCGGCTCGCTGCTGCCGCTGCCCAGCGGCTTCCCCACGGTGCCTAACGCCAGCGTCGCGCCCGACGGCGGGAACTCGGCGATCGTGCCCTCGGGCAAGGTCCAGCTGAGCTACGCCTTCAGCGGCGACACCTTCGTGCTGGGCCTCGGCGACACCTTCGTGAAGCAGGTCATCGACGTGACCTCGGGCACCTCGCTGGCGGCGCAGAGCCGCTACAGCGACGCCATCGCAGCCGCCGGCGGCCCGGCTTCGCTGGGCAACGCCTACGCGGACATCACCGCCTGGCGGACCTTCCTCGAGGCGCAGCTGCCGGCAAGCGAGAAGGCCAAGTACGAGAGCGACGTCAAGCCCTACCTGGTGCCCTTCGATCGCGTCGTTGCCCTGGGCACGCGCGACGGAAACGCCCGCGAGGGCACGATCATCATCTTCACCACCAAGTGACGTCCGGCCGGCAGCCGCCGGCCGGACCCAGAAGGAGGAACAGACCGCCCGTGGCCGTTCGAATCCGTCTCACCCGCGTCGGCGCGACGAAGCAGCCCAGCTACCGCTTCGTGGTGGCCGACAGCCGCAGTGCCCGCGATGGGCGTTCGCTCGACACGCTGGGCCACTACGACCCGCGGTCGGAGCCCGTGGTCATCCAGGTCGACGCCGAGAAGGCCGCCCGGTGGCTGGCGCAGGGCGCCCAGCCCTCGGCCACGGTGGCCCGGCTCTTCCGCCAGGCCGGCATCCTGCCGGCGGCCAAGTAGGAGCGCACCATGGCAGCAGCCGAACTCGTGGAGTACGTGGCCCGCTCCCTCGTCGACGACCCCGAAGCGGTCAGCGTGGAGGTTCACGAGGAACCCGACGGGACCGTCATCGAGCTGCACGTCGCCGAGGACGACATGGGCAAGGTCATCGGCCG
>DATHCS010000212.1:0-2834 GCA_035319405.1 Candidatus Dormiibacterota bacterium
CCGAGCACATCCCGGACGGACCCACGACGAAGCGGATGCAGGACCTCGCCAGGCAGACCGGCATGGTCCTGGTCGTGCCGATGTACGAGGAGGACGAGCACGCGTCGGGCATCTACTACAACACGGCCGCGGTGATCGACGCCGACGGGTCCTACCTGGGCAAGTACCGCAAGACGCACATCCCCCACGTCAAGGGCTTCTGGGAGAAGTTCTACTTCCGGCCGGGCAACCTGGGCTACCCCGTCTTCGAGACGGCCGTGGGCAAGGTCGGCGTCTACATCTGCTACGACCGTCACTTCCCCGAGGGTGCCCGGGCGCTCGGCCTCAACGGCGCCGAGATCGTCTTCATCCCAAGTGCCACCTCGCGCGGCCTGAGCGAGTACCTCTGGCGGATCGAGCAGGTCAGCCACGCCGTCGCGAACGGCTACTTCGTGGGCACGATCAATCGGGTCGGGGTCGAGCCACTCGGCGAGGACGACTTCTACGGCCAGAGCTACTTCTGCGATCCCCGCGGCCAGTTCATCGGCAGCCCCGGCAGCCCGCACGACGAGGAGCTGCTGGTGCGCGACCTCGACCTGGACCAGATCACCGAGGTGCGCCAGACCTGGCAGTTCTACCGCGACCGCCGACCGGACGCCTACGGCGACCTGGTGCGTCCGTGAGCGAGGTCCCGACGGAGCCGCAGTTCAGCCCCTTCGACCGACCCCCGACGCCCGATGGCCTGACCGATTTCGCGGGCGTCACCCCGGAGGCCCTGGAGCGCGTCGCCGATGCCGCCATCACCGCGGCCGAGGCGGAGCTGGCGGCGCTCAGCGCCGAGGGCGCGCCGCTGACCTTCGAGGCGCGGGTGCAGCCGCTCGACGACGCCCTCGCCACGATCTACGAAGCATCGGGACGCGCGGCCTTCATGGCCCGCGTCCATCCCGAGGCGGCGGTACGGGACGCAGGCCAGGCCGCGGAGGAGCGGCTCGAGAAATGGCAGGCCGACCTGCCCTACCGCGGGATGATCTACCGCGCCCTCGACGCGTACGCGACGAGCCCGGCCGGGCAGGCGCTGGACGGCCAGCCGCGACGCCTCCTGGACCTCGTGCTGCGCGACTTCCGGCGGGCGGGCCACCAGCTGCCGCCCGAGACCCAGGCGGAGGTGCGCGCATTGCAGGCACGCCTGGTCGAGATCGCCACCGCCTTCCAGCGCAACGTGGACGAGTGGCAGGACGGCGTCGACCTGACCCGCGACGAGCTGGACGGGCTGCCCGACGCGTACGTCGAGGCGCTGCGGCCCGGCGAGACGAGCGGCACGTACCGCGTCACGCTCGACTACCCCGAGTACTTCCCGTTCATGGAGCAGGGCCGGCGGCGCGACCTGCGGCGTCGCCTCGAGTTCAAGTTCGAGACGCGGGCCCTCGAATCGAACCGTGCCCTGCTCGACGAGGCCCTGTCGATCCGGCGCCGCATGGCGCACCTGCTCGGCTACTCCTCCTGGGCGGACTACCGCATGGAGGTGCGCATGGCCGGCTCGCCCGGGCGGGTCTGGTCGTTCATGGGCGAGGTGGTGCCGGGCCTGCAGGCGCTGGCGCGCGATGAGCACACGCGCATGCAGGAGCTGCTCGCGGCCGACGAGGGCGAGGGCGCCGCGCCGCCGGAGCTGCGCACCTGGGACACGCGCTACTACCACCAGCGCCGCCTCGAGGCCGAGCACGGCGTGGACGCCGTCGCGGTCTCCGAGTACTTCCCGGTCGACGGCGTGCTGCGCGGTCTCTTCGAGCTCTGCGAGGGCGTCTTCGGGCTGCGCATCACCGAGCAGCCGGCGTCGCACGCCTGGCATCCCGATGTGCGCCTCTTCGAGCTGCGCGACGCGGCCAGCGGGGCCCGCCTGGCCTGGTTCTACGCCGATCTCTTCCCGCGGCCGGGCAAGTACGGCCACGCGATGGCCGTGCCCATGCGCGTCGGCCGCTGGCGCGGCGACGCGCCCCTGGAGCTGCCCATCTCGGCGATCGTCGCCAACGTGGCCAAGCCCGGCGCCGACGGCGTGGCGTTGATGCGCCACTCGGACGTGACGATGCTCTTCCATGAGTTCGGCCACATCCTCCACGAGTCGCTGGGCCGGCCCGCCTTCGCGCGCCTGTCGCTGTACGGCGTGGAGGACGACTTCGTGGAGGCGCCGTCGCAGATCATGGAGCACTGGACGTGGGACGCGGACACGCTGCGCCGCTTCGCCCGTCACTACCAGACCGGCGAGCCGATTCCGACCGGGCTCGTGGACGGGCTCGTGGCGGCACGCAACCTCGACATCGGCGCGCGCATGCTCTACTCCTTCGGCCGCTTCACGGTCGCCGACCTGCGCTTCCACGAGGCGGAACCGGTCGATCCGGAGGCCGTCGCCACGGAGGCGGAGGCGGTGCGCCTGCTGCCGCGCCACGAGGGCTCCTTCTGGCCGAGCGGCTTCGACCACATCTTCGGCGGCTACGACGCGGGCTACTACGGCTACCTCTGGTCGCAGGTCTACGGCGACGACCTGTGGAGCCGCTTCGCGGCCGAGGGCGTGACTGATCCTGTGGTCGGCATGGCCTACCGTCGCGCGGTGCTCGAGGCGGTGGCCACCCAGGACGCCGTGGACGAGATGCGGGCCTTCCTGGGACGCGAGCCGTCCTCGGACGCGTTCTTCGCCCGAATCGGCCTTACGCCCGCCGGTGCGGGAGCGGGCTGACCATGCAGTTCGGGTTCACCCTCAAGCCCGAGCACTCGCTGGAGCGGACGCTGGCGCTGACGCGCCGCGCAGAGGAGCTGGGCTTCGAGTACGGCTGGCTCTTCGACTCGCACGTCCTGTGGCGGGA
>DATHCS010000213.1:0-2474 GCA_035319405.1 Candidatus Dormiibacterota bacterium
CACCGGCTCCACGCCGAGGTAGCGCCGCTGCACGGCCTCGTCGGCGAGCAGCGCCTCGGCGCTCGTCTCGAGCACGACCTCTCCGGTGAGCATGATCAGGATCCGCTCGGCGAGCGCCGCCGCGACCCCCAGGTTCTGCTCCACCAGCAGCAGCGACACCCCTTCCGCGACCAGCCCGCGGCAGGTGTCCACGAGCTTGTCGACGACCGTGGGCGCCAGGCCCTCGGAGGGTTCGTCGAGGATCAGCAGGCGCGGGTTGGTCAGGAGCGCCCGCGCGATCGCCAGCATCTGCTGCTCCCCGCCCGAGAGGTGCACGCCGCTCACTCGGCGGCGTGCTGCCAGCTCCGGGAAGAGGTCGTAGACCGCGCCGATGGTCCAGTGCCCGCGCCGGGCGAGGCCGCGATCGATCATGCGCAGGTGCTCGTCGGTGGTGAGGGAGCGGAAGAGTCGCCGGCCCTGCGGCACGTAGCCCAGGCCTGCCCGGCAGATGGCGTGCGGGGGCCGGCCCGCCAGTTCCAGCCCCTCGAAGCGGATCGAGCCCTGCACGCGCGGCGGGGCGATGCCCATGAGCGCCCGGCAGAGGGTCGTCTTGCCCATCCCGTTGCGACCGACGATGGCGGTGGCGCCACTGCCGACGGTGGCGTGGAGGCCGTGGAGCACGTGGGCCCCGCCGTAGTAGGCGTCGAGGCCTTCGATGTCGAGGACGGCCGTGCCCTGCGCCTCAGGCGGCATCGTGGCGCCCCAGGTAGATGTCGTGCACGCGCTGGTCCGCCCGGATCTCGGCCGGCGTGCCCTCCGTGACGATGCGCCCGTTGTGCATGATCGTGACCCGTTCGGCGACCGTGAGGGCGACCTCCATGTCGTGCTCGATGAGGACCACGGTCATGGTGGGCTCGAAGGCGAGCAGCAGCTGCGTCAGGCGCTGCCGCTCTGCCCGCGACAGGCCGGCGGCCGGCTCGTCCAGCAGCATGAGGCGGGGCTCGGCGACGACCGCCAGCCCGACCTCGAGCTGACGCTGCTCGCCGTGCGAGAGATCGCGCGCCGGCGTCGCCAGGCGATCCGCCAGGCCGATCCGCTCGGCCGTCGCCCGGGCGCGTCGACGCAGCGGTCCCTCGCGTCCATCCGGCAGCACCCGCAGCTGGCCACCGACCATGCCCCTGGCGGCCAGGTAGAGGTTGTCCTCGACGCTCAACCCCGCCAGCACCCGCGAGGTCTGGAAGGTGCGCGCCATGCCCAACCGTGTGCGCCGCCACGCGGGCAGGTAGGTCACGTCCTGTCCGAAGAGCTCCACCGTGCCGCCGCTGGGCAGTTCGGCGCCGGCGATGAGGTTGAAGAGGGTCGTCTTGCCGGCGCCGTTGGGACCGAGGATCGCGCGGCGTTCGCCCTCGCCGACCTCGAGATCCACCCCACGCACCGCCTGCACGCCCGCGAAGTGCTTCTCCAGCCCGCGCAGGCGGATGACCGCCCGGCGCCCCTCAGGCTCCACCGCTCGACCCCGTCGGCGCAGGCGCGGCCCCACCCGCTCCGTGGTGACCGGCCAGCCACCCGCGCAGGCGCCCGTCCAGCCAGGTGGCCATGCCCATCAGACCACCCGGCGAGAGGAGGACGATGGCCAGGAAGATCAGGCCGATGCCGGTCGCGTACCGGTCGCTGAAGGCCGGGCCGTAGTTCGTGACGACGGTCAGCACGAACGCACCCACCCACGCTCCCTCGAGACGGAACAGGCCGCCGATGACGGCGGCCTCGAGGATGGCGATGGTGACGCCCAGGCTGATCGAGTCGGCCGAGATGCGCGTGTTGGTCCAGGCCGAGAGCACGCCGGCGGTGCCGGCGATTGCGGCTCCGACGGTGAAGGCAAGGGTGCGCTGCAGCCGCACGTTATAGCCGAGGGCCGCCATGCGCAGCGGGTCGTCGCGCACGCCCTGGAGGGCGACCCCGAAGGGCGTCCGGACCAGGTAGCGCAACACGAGGTAGGCAAGCGCACAGACGACGAGCAGGAAGTAGTACATCGCGGTCGGCTCGAGCACCGGGTCGCCCAGGATCGCCGGCGGGAAGACGCCGTTGATGCCCTCGTGCAGGCCGAAGGCCGGCACCGCGGAGAAGAGGTAGTAGCTGATCTCGGCCAGCGCCAGCGTGATCATCAGGAAGTAGGTGCCCGTGCTGCTGCTGGCGAGCGCGCCGAAGAGGAGGCCGGTGCCGGTCGCCGCAAGGATGCCGATCGAGGCAGCCACCCAGGGGTCGAGACCGGCTTCCACGGACAGCGATGCGGTGATCAGGCCGGCCACGCCGAAGATCCCGATCTGCGCCAGTGAGACCATGCCGCCGTAGCTGGCCAGGAACGTGAGGCTCGCGGCGCACAGGCCGACCCACAGAGTGGGCAGGCCGATCGAGCTCGTCACGTAGGTCGAGAAGAGCACCGGCACGAGGACCACCACGGCGAGCGTGACGATGAGCAGTGCACGAAGCCCCACGGC
>DATHCS010000214.1:0-13453 GCA_035319405.1 Candidatus Dormiibacterota bacterium
CACGTCGAGCGTCGTGACCGTCTTGGCCAGCAGGGCGGGGTTGCGGTAGGTCACGCCCGTGACCATGGCCCCGACGTGGACCCGACGAGTGTGTGCGGCGATGCCGGAGAGCGCGGTGTACGCCTCGAGCATGGGCTCCTCTTCGTGGCCCACGCCGCGGATCTGGTAGAAGTGGTCCATCACCGTCACCAGGCCGAAGCCGGCGGCCTCGGCCGCGCGGGCGAGCTCCACGACCCGTCCGAACAGCCCCTCCGGCGGAACGCCGGGGTAGGTGAAGCTGCTGATGTGGTAACCGAAGAAGTGGCGCAGGGGGGCGGGTCGCGTTTCGTCCGTCACCGGTGCATCCTAGCGCCGTGAGTTCAACGACCGCCGTACAGCTCGAGCGCGCCCGCTGGTACGAGCTGGCGGGGCTCGTTCGCCGCCTCGAGCCCGAGGAGTGCCTCGCGCCCGGCTACTACACGGACCCGCCGTGGTCCGTGCGCGACCTGGTGGGCCACCTCGGCTGCTGGCTGGCGGAGGCCGAGCGCGAGCTGGAGCGCCTGGGGGCCGGTACCTACGCCGGCCACGACGTCGATGTCGATGCGCTCAACGCCGCGTTCCTCGAGGCGATGCGCGACCAGCCCTGGGCCGTGACCTGGCTGCAGGCCAATGCCGGGCGAACGCGCATGCTGCAGGCCTGGTACGAGCTGCGGGATCCGGACAGGGAAGCCGCCTGGTGGATCCGCAAGTCCGGCCCCGAGCACTACGAGGAGCACCTCGCGCGGCTGCGCGAGTGGGTCGAGGAGCTGGTCGGCCGGCGCCCCGCCTAGGGACCGACCGTGATGTAGACGGTGGCGTAGCCCGAGAGCAGGCCGCCCCCGTCGCGTACTCGGTAGCGCAACAGCTCGCTGCCGCTGAAGCCTGGCGGCGGCGTGTAGATCAGGGCGCTCCGATCGGACGAGATGGTCACGGTGCCGGCGGCCGTTCCCGTCTGGATGTCGGCGATGGTGATCGTGTCGGCGTTGGTCCCGCCGGCCTGCTCGTCGGGCGGGCCCGCGAAGTCGTTGGCCAGCACGTCCAGCTGGCGGGCTGATGCGTCCGCCGGGACCCGGAAGACGTCATCGTTGGCGACCGGCGGCTGGTTCACGTGTTGGACGGTGATCGTGAGCCGCTGGACCGAGGCGGGATCGCCCTTGACGCCGATGCTGACGGTGGCCGTCCCGTCCTGGTTCGGGGCGGTGCGGAAGGTCAGCCGTCCGCTCGCGTCCACCTGCGGCGGGACCGCGAACAGGCCCTGCAGGTCGGTCGTGACCTCGTAGGCCACGGGCTTGGACGTGGCACGCCCCCCGGGCTTCGCCGGCAGGAGCTGCAGGATGACCTTGCTGTAGCCCGTCGCGGCGGTGTTGCAGCAGTTCTCGGATACGTTGATCGACGTCGTCAGCAGGCGGTAGCTCTGGCTGGCGGTGGGCGAGGGAGTGGGCGTGGGGCCGGGCGTGCGCGAGGGTGTCGGCGTGGCCGCCAGCGCGACCCGCTCGATGGATGTCGGATGCGGGGTGGCCAGCGGGTCATGGGCGGCGTACCACAGGTAGTAGCTGGCGAAGCCGGTCAGCACGAGCGCGACCACCCCGGCGCTGACCCAGCCCAGGTTGCGGTTGCGACGGGCGCTGGCCACGCGGGCCGCCGTGCGGAAGTTGAAGCCGCACCGCGAGCAGCTGGGTGCCAGCGGGCGGTTATCGGCCCCGCACTGGGGACAGAGCTTGACGTGGGGCGGTATGCCCTGCGTAGTCATGCGATGCGAGCACCCCTCCGGGCACCGTGACCCGGCGGGACCGGCAGCACCGCGGCTGGCCGGCTGGCCGGTCGCCGGGGCGGCTCAGCGCCCGTTCTTGGAGGCGGGCTCCGACTCGCCCTGGTCGGCGGTCGGTGCCGGGTCGCTTTCGCTATTCTCCTCCGCCGGCGCCAGCTGTGCCCACGTCATGAACGAGCGGAACCAGCGGGCCGCGGCCGCGGAGACGGTGAAGACCGACGCGTCGGTCGTGGGTGTCGAGACCTCCGGCCGGCCGGCAGGCGAGACATCGGCCGTCTCGCTCATGGCGGCCGCGGCCGAGATGCGGGCCACCGCGTCGGCCCTGGCGCTGGCCCGGGCCGCCTCGAAGTCGGGCTGCGCCGGGAGGTGGTCCGCCAGGCGCGCGATCTCGACCGGGTCGGTCTCCTGACCCAGCCGCGCGAAGAACCCGTCCAACTCCTGCAGGTACTGCGCCGCGGCCTGGTCGATGCCGTGCACCTCGGCCTCCACGATCGTGGCGTGCTGGCCGAGGTTCGCGGTCAGGCGCTCCTGGCGCTCGCTCACCTGGCGTTCCGCCTCCGCGCGGATGCGGTCGATCTCGATCATCGCCAGCCCGCGGATCTGGTTGGCGTCCTGTTCGCTCAGGTGTCGCAGCTCCTCCGCCTCGGCTGCGCCACGCGCGCGGGCCTTCTGCGCCTGTGCGTTCGCCAGCGCGGCGAGGTCGGCGGCGATCTGGTCGCGCTGGCGCTCGGCCGTGGTGTGCATCACCCGCGTCAGCTCGTCGAGGAAGGTCGGGCCGGTCGAGGCGGCGCTGGGCGCGGGAACGGGCGCCGCGGCCGGCTCCGGGGCAGGCGCCGACGCAGGCGCGGTGGAGGTCGGAGCGGGCACCGTGGCGCTGGCCCCGCTCGCGAGCGGCGATGGGTCGGCTGGGTTCGGCTGGTACATTCGGGCTACCCTCGCTGGGGGTGGCGATGGTACTTCCGTCCCACGGGCCGAGGCAACAGCGGAATCCGGGAATCCGGTGCCTTCCGGAACCGCGCGGACGAGTCGCGGTCGGTTCGGTGCGGTGGTGGCCGGTCAGGTGCGCAGGCCGTGGCCTAGGCGCGTCTCGAGCTCGTCGACGATGCGCTCGCCGAGCTGCGTCGCGAAGCGCTCGAAGATCCGATCGAGCAGACGCCGCCGCAGGTGCACCACGGCCAGCCGAGGGGGGACGCCTGCCGCCTGTGCCGCGATCTCCACGGCGCGCTCCAGGTCGCCCACCTCGTCGATCAGGCCGAGGTCCCGGGCCTGCTCGCCCAGCCACACCTCGCCGGTCGCCAGCTCGCGCACCCGTTCCTCGGGCAGCCCGCGCCCGGAGGCCACGCGTTGCACGAAGGCCGTGTAGAAGGCGTCCACCAGCTCCCGTTCCTTGGCGCGCTCCTCGTCGGTCTCCTCGCGCCAGGGTGCGCCCATGCCCTTGAGACGGCCCGCCTTCGTCTCGCTGACCTCGACGCCGAGGCGATCGAAGAGGCGTGCCACTCGGGGCCCCACGGAGATCACGCCGATCGACCCGACGACCGCGTGCGGCTGCGCCACCACGGTCCGGGCGGCCATGGCCGCGAGGTAGGCGCCGGACGCGCCCGTCCCGCGGATGGAGGCCACCAGCGGCTTCTTCGCGGCCAGCCGCTGGAGGGCCAGGAAGAGGTCGTCCGATGCGGTCGCCGAGCCTCCGGGCGAATCCACGTCCACGACCACCGCCGGCACACGCTTCGAGTCGCGAAGGCGCCGGATCAGCTCGATCTGGTCGGCCGTGCGGGCTCCCCCGCCGATCGAGCCGTAGAGCCGGACGATGGCCACCCGCCCGGCGGGCATGGGTCGGCCGCGCCGCAGCATGGCCAGCAGCCGATCGAGCGGGAAGGGGGGTCGGGGAAGGGGATCGCTGGGCGGGGTGTCGCGCTGGGTGGTCGTCATGGCCGCAGCGTAGCGCGTCCCGCGTGTAAGCTCAGGCGGCGGGTCGCCCGCCGTGGGCCGGTAGCTCAGCGGTCAGAGCAGGGGACTTTTAATCCTCGTGTCCTGGGTTCGAATCCCAGCCGGCTCACCTCGCAGGACACCGAACTGCCCCACCGGGCACTCGCCGAGGCTCAGTGGGGCAGCGCTTGGCTCAACCTGGGTCGTCCCAGGTTCGATGTCGAGCGTCAGATCGACGTGCCGACGCGCGACAGGATGGTGCGGATCTGACTGCCGAGGAAGACGAGCGCGAGGATGGCGAGGACGGCGATAAGAGCGAGGATGAGTGCATATTCGGCGAGGCCCTGGCCACGTTCGCGATCGGCCGGCCGCGTCAGGGCCGTGTCGACCCAGGCGCTGATCCAGCAGTAGGCGTGAAGGATCATCTGAAGGCAACCTCCTTTCCCCTTCCAGAGTGGGCACATCGTCGCCGAGGGAGGTCGCTGGCGGCCATAGTCCGTTCGTCAGGGGATCCTGGTCCGGCCGGCTCGGAGCCGAGCCCTGATGCTCCGTGGGCCCTCAGATCCCGGTCTCTGCCGCCAGCTTGCCGGCGCGCACGGCCGAGAGCAGCAGCGCATGGTCGCGCTCGGTCTGGTCGGCATAGGCGGCGGCGAAGGCGGCCAGGGCCTCATCGAAGCGCTCCCCCGCACCAAGGTACCCGGCGATCGCGGCAGGGTTGCCGGATCGCGCGTGGGCCCGGGCGAGCGCCCATGCACAGACTTCGGCGTAGACCTGCATGCCCAGCGGCTGCAGGCCGCCGATGTCGATGCCGTACTTCATGTCGTACAGCTGGCGCACGTAGAAGTCCGTGTCGTTGACGGGTGAATGCGTCCAGCCCAGGAAGATGTCGGAGAAGGCCTGCATGATGCGCTGGCCGGTCACCACCCGTTCGCCCTCGTGCCGTTGGGCGCGCGCCTTGAGGTGGTGCGCCAGGACGGACACGCGAGCCTCCTTCACCTGCAGGACCAGCGGGCCGCCGGCAGGGCCGGCGAAGAGGGCCACGTAGCAGCGCGTGCCCACGCTGCCCACGCCGACCACCTTGAGCGCCACGTCCAGCAGGCGGTGCTTCTGCACCAGCACACGCCGGTCGGGCCGCAGCGAGTGCACGTAGGCCTGGTACACCTCCGGGATGACCGCGCGGCGCGGATCGTCATCGGCGAGGCGCTGCAGGAGCGGCGGGCGGTCCCGCAGGAGCCAGCCGCCGCCTGGAGCCGGACGCGAGAGCTTGCCCAGGGCGGCAAGGTGATCCCGCCGCCGGGCCTCCTCGATCGAGATCTCGAGGGCGCCGCGATAACGGGCCCGCATCGCGTCGACCCGCTCGATGATCGTCTCGATGGGGATGTGGGCGTACCACACCTGCAGGGCCCGCATGCCCGCGTAGCGGCGCATCCAGTAGCGGTACGAGCGGGCGACCGTGCGCGCCATGTCGCGGCAGGTGTCCTCAGGGAACCCGTTCTCCCGCGAGGCGACGGCGAAGCTCGCGCCGAGCCGCTTGACGTCCCATTCCCACGGCCCTCGCAGCGTCTCGTCGAAGTCGTTGAGATCGAAGACCAGGCGGCGTTCCGGGCTGGCGAAGATGCCGAAGTTGGCCAGGTGGGCGTCACCGCACAGCTGCACGCCGATCCCAGTGCGCGGCGTGGCTGCAAGGTCGCCAGCCATCACGGCGGCCGAGCCGCGCAGGAAGGCGAACGGCGACTCGAGCATGCGGCCGATGCGGATCGGCACGAGCTCGGGCAGGCGATCCTCGTTTGATGCCTCGATGACGGCCAGCGGATCCCGGTCGCGCGGGACCGACCACTCGGCGTGGCTGCGCCGCGGCACGCGCTTGCGGAGCAGCCGGCCGCGCTCGAGGGCGGCCGCCGCGGGGCTGTCGGCCGGGATGGTGCGATCAGGATCCGGGACGGCGGGGCTCACCCGATCATGATAGGTGCGCGGAACCCCGCGGCTTCGCGGTCGACGATCGGTGCCGATGAACCTCCGGGGCGCCTGCGACTAACCCTCGCCCCACTCGCGGTTGCTTGTGGCCACCGAGGCCGGCTCCCGGTGGCGTCCCGTGAGCAGCGAGAGCCCGCCGCTCACCTCGGTCGCCACGCCGATGATATGGGGCCGCTGGATCAGGGCGAAGCCGAAGCGCCCCGCCAGGCGGCGGTCGGCCAGCCAGCGTACGCGCACGTTGGTCATGGGCACGAAGTGCGGATCGGTCGAGTCGAGGAAGGCGATCGTCGACGCCTGCTCGTGGATGTAGGCGTAGCCGTAGACGATGTGGGCGGCCGTGGTGATGACCAGGCGGCGGCGCTGCTTCGGGATGTAGAAGTCCTCCGACGGGCCCGGCACGTCCGGGGCTCGCTGGCCGACGATGGCGATGTCGTCGAGGCGGACCCGCAGGTCGGGGAAGGTGATGCGCGTCGGCTCGCCGAGGCGTGAGAGCAGCACGACGTCGTGGATGGTGAAGAAGCCTTCCAGCAGGTTGACGTAGTCGGACAGGCGCCGGAAGTGCCCCAGGTCCACGGCGCCCTCGGCACGCAGGTGGGTGCCGATGAGCTCGACGCGCGTCTGCACCATGGGCGTCGCCCCCATGGCGGTGAGCAGCCCATCCGGCGCCCCGTGGCCGTTGCCGTTGGCCGTGGCGAAGCCGTTGTCCCCGACGACGCTCGTGCCACTGGCGAACCCGTTGCCATCTCCATGGCCGTTGCCGTCGCCGGTCGCTGCCATGAGCGGGCTGTCAGGGACGCCCGTTGCCGGCCCGTCGCCCTGGCGGTGCGGGTCGAGGTCGCGCCATGGATCGTTCGGATCCGGCGCGCCGGCGAACGGTCGCGTCTCGTCCATGCCCGAAGGGTGACGTCCGGGCGCCGGAGCGCCTATCGATCCTTGGTACGGTCGGGGCAGGACTTCGGTCAGCCGCGGGTCGCGGCCCAGTACACCACGAGCACGACGGCGACCAGGACCAATAGCGCGCCGATGAAGACCAGCGGGATGTTCCAGCCCAGGATGTCGATGCTCATCCGAATGCGACCTCAGGGCGACTCGCCGGCCATGCTAGCGACCGGCGCAACTCCGCGGTGCGCCGACGGGGGAGCCCCGCCGTGCGTCAGCCGTTGGCGCCGCCTCCCGAAGGCGTGGCAGAGGGGGTCGCTTCCTCGGTCGGTGACGCCGTGGGGCTGGGCGTGGGTGTCGGCGTGGTGACCGGCTCGGTCGGCGACTCGGGTGCCGCCGGGGAGGTCGGCGAAGTGGTCGGCGCGGTCGGGGCGGCCGGCTTGGGCGAGGCCTGCGACTTGACGATCGGCTGGAGAACGATGACGTGGCTCGCCAGCCAGCCGCTGCCCACCTTCTGGCTGAGCACGTAGACCTCGGCGTCCTTGGGGATGGCGCTGCCCTTCGCGTTGGGTGTGCCGCGGAGGCGGATCTTGGTGTCGCCGTTGAGGGCGACGGTCACGGAACCGCCGGTGGCCTCGCTCACGGTGAGGCTCGTGTCGGTCGCGGCCGCGGCCTTGCCGTGGTCGAGGGCGAAGGTGACCAGGCCCTTCGCGCGCGTGTTGAGGACCCCTTCGACGTGCACGATGTTGCCGGCGAAACCCCACATCCCGAAGCCGCCGCCGAACCCGAAGCCGCGGCCGAAGCGGGTCGCCGGTTGAGGCTGCGGATCCAGCCCGTCGATGGAGAAGCCCGCGGCGGCCAGGGCCGCCTCGAAATCGCCGCCCGACACGGTCGCGGCCGAGTCGGCCGCGCCGTTGACGGCGGCAGTGCTCGCGTCGACGGCAGGACTGGACCTCGCGCCCAGCGCCAGACCGGCCGCTGCCGCGAGGAGGAGCACGAGGGCGACGACCACGAAGCCGGCGCGCAATCGGATGGCACGCATGGGATCCACCTGTGAGCTGGTAGCGAGAACGGGCCATCACGATGCGCCACCGAGCGCCGGCCGGCAAGGCACCCATGTAATGGCTGTGTAAACGGCCTGCTGCACGAACGCCAGAACGCGGTGCCGCCCGGCACCGCCTCGGGTGGCCGGCACGAGGTCCTCGCCCCGGGAGCCGCTCGAGGACACGTCCGCGGTCGCTGTGCTACCGTTCGCCTCGTTCACACCATTTGCTCGGGCTGGATTGTTCGATCTTGTCGAATGACCGTTTCGGCCGCCTGGCCGAAGCGTACGAGCAGCTGATGCTGCGAGCCGCTTCCCTCCACGCCAGCGAGTTCGTGGAGCTCGACCTGACCATGTCCCAGGTCAAGGCGCTGTACGTCACGCGCGTGGCCGGGGGACTGCGCATGTCCGAGCTGGCCGCCCAGCTGGGGGTGGGGCTTCCCGCGGCCAGCGCGCTCGTCGAGCGGCTGGTGGAACAGGGCCTGCTCGCGCGCGAGACCGATCCTCGCGACCGGCGCCTGGTGCACGTGCGCATCACGCCGGCCGGCCACGAGCGCCTGGAGCGCCTGCGCGAGCTCAGCGCCACGCAGCTCCGCAGCCTCCTGGCCGCCCTCAGCCCGTCCGAACTCGATGTGGTCGAGGAGGCCCTGCGCATCCTGACCGCCGCCAGCGATCGTCTGCCTGCCTAGCCACCGGGAGTCGTCGATGTACCGCATCACCCAGGCCGCCCTCGGCCACCGCCCAGTCACGCTGCTCATCGCCGCAGCCCTCTTCGTGGGCGGCATCTTCGCCTGGGGCCAGCTCAAGTCCGAGCTGCTGCCGGACATCGACTTCCCCATCGTGACCGTCATCACGCCACTTCCGGGCGCCGGCGCGAGCGATGTCCAGGACCAGGTCACCAAGCCGGTCGAGCAGGTCATGGCCACGGTCCCCCGCCTGCGCACGATGCAGTCGAATTCGACCGCCGGCTTCTCCATCGTGGTGGGCACCTTCTCCTACGGCACGGATATCAAGGAGACGACCAGCACGATCCAGCAGGCGCTCGACCGGGCCAGCCTGCCGAGCGGCGCGACACCCTCGGTGACGACGCTCAACATCAACGCCTTCCCGGTCATCCAGGCCACGGTCAGCGCCTCAGGAGGCCAGGACCCGGGCAAGGTCGTGCGGGACGTCATCGCGCCGGAGCTCCAGTCGGTGCCGGGCGTGGCCCGCGTGGACGTACTCGGGGGCTCGGAGCAGCGCGTCCTCGTGAACCTCGATCCGGCGAAGCTCGCGGCCGCCGGCGTCTCGGTGCAGCAGATCGTGGGGATCCTGCAGGCCAACGACCTGACGATCCCCTCGGGCAACATCGTCAACGACGGAACGGCCCTGCCGGTGACCACTTCGGGCACGTTCAAGAACGTCGACGCGATCCGCAACCTCACGGTCGGCTACCGGACGCCCACCGCCGTTTCGGCGTCGTCCGCCGCCCCCCAGGCCAGCCCCCAGCCGACGCAGCCCATCGCCGTGGTGCCGCAGCCGATCCATCTGGCCGACCTGGGCACGATCGCGCTCGCGCCGGATCCCACGGCCGGCGTCGCACGCACCGACGGCCAGCCATCGGTCACGCTCGCGGTGGTCAAGGCGAGCGATGCCAACACGGTCGATGTCAGCCATGCCGTGAACGACAAGATTGCCGAGCTGCAGCAGAGCCTCGGCTCGGACGTGAAGATCACGGTCCTCTACGACAGCGCCACCTTCATCGAGGAGTCCATCAGCGGGCTGCAGCGGGAGGGGGGCCTGGGCGCCCTCTTCGCGGTGCTGGTGATCTTCCTGTTCCTGCTCAACGTGCGCAGCACGCTGGTGGCGGCGATCAGCATCCCGCTCAGCGTGCTCACGGCGCTGGTGCTGATGCTGGTCGGCGGCGTGAGCCTGAACATCATGACGCTGGGCGGCCTGGCGGTGGCCGTGGGACGCGTGGTCGACGACGCCATCGTGGTCCTGGAGAACATCTTCCGGCACCACCGCACCCGCGGCGAACCCATCCAGCAATCCGTGCTCAACGGCACCCGCGAGGTCAGCCAGGCCATCACCAGCTCGACGCTCACGACGGTCGCCGTCTTCCTGCCCATCGGCTTCGTGGGCGGCCTCGTGACGCAGTTCTTCCTGCCCTTCAGCCTGACCGTCACGTTCGCGCTGCTGGCCTCGCTGGGCGTGGCCCTCACGGTCGTGCCGGTCCTCGCCTACTACCTCGTGCCGCACGTCAAGCACACGCCGAAGGCCGAGGCGGCCGCCGTGCGCGACACGCTGGTGCAGCGGCTCTACACGCCTGTCCTGCGCACGGCCCTGCGCTTCCGCTGGGTCACCGTGGCCCTGGCCGGCGTCCTCTTCGTGGTTTCCATGGCGCTGGTGCCGCTCATCCCCACTGGCTTCCTCAACGCCGGCTCGGACAAGATCCTGCAGGTGGTCCTGACGCCGCCGCCCAGCGCCACCATCGACCGCGTCGCGGCGCGTGCGCTCGACGCCGAGAAGATCGTCGCCGACCAGCCGGGCGTGACCCACTATCAGACGACCATCGCGGGGAGCGGTGACGCGTTCCTCAACGCGACCGCGTCGTTGCTGGGGCGAGGGCTCAACTCCGCCACCATCACGGTCCTGCTGGAGCCCACGGTCGATCTCGAACAGGCCAACAAGGAGCTCCTCGCGGACCTGCAACCGGTGGCCACCGACGGCTACAGCGTCAGCGTCAGCCAGGCAGGCTTCTCGGGCGGCAATCGTCTGCAGGTCGTCGTCTCGAGCGACGATCCGGCCGCGCTGGAGGCTGCCAGCACCGCCGTCACCGACGCGGTGGAGTCGGTGCCGGACGTGATCAACGTGCAGAGCGACCTGGCCGTGGCGCGGGACCAGGTCTCGGTCGTCGTGGATCCCTCGAAGGCCATCGCCACGGGCTCGACGACCGCCCAGATCGGGACCGAGATCCGGACCCTCCTGGCCGGCCAGACCGCGATCCAGCCGACGCTCGAGGAGACCGGCGCATCGACCGATGTCTTCGTCCAGGTCGACCCCTCAACCATCACCTCGCCCGCGGAGCTCGGTCAACTCCCGGTCGGGACGACCGTCAAGCTCCCCCTCGCGCAGGTGGCCACCATCAGCACCATCAGCGCGCCGGCTTCAATCACGCGCGTCGACCAGCAGCCGGCGGCGACCATCAGCGGCGACATCCTCAGCCAGGACACCGGTGGAGTGTCGACACAGGTGCAGCAGAAGATCGACGCGCTGGGTCTGCCGTCCTCCGTCTCGGTCAAGCTGACCGGCATCACGCAGCAGCAGAACGAGGGCTTCAGCGGCCTGATCTCCGCCATGGGCTTCTCGATCCTGGTCGTGTACGTGGTGATGGTGCTGGTCTTCGGCAGCCTGCTCGACCCGTTCATCATCCTCTTCAGCCTGCCGCTCGCGACCATCGGCGCCTTCCTGGCACTGCTGGTGACCGACCGCGCGCTCGGCATCAGCGCCCTCATCGGCCTGCTGATGCTGATCGGGATCGTGGTCACCAATGCCATCGTGCTGATGGATCTCGTGGAACAGTTGCGGCGCAAGGGGCTGGGCATCGATGCGGCCCTGATGCAGGCCGGCCGCACGCGCGTGCGGCCCATCCTGATGACCGCCCTGGCCACCATCCTGGCGCTGACGCCGCTGGCGCTGGGACTCAACGAGGGCAGCATCATCGCCAGCGAGCTGGCGACGGTGGTGATCGGGGGGCTGCTCACCTCGACCCTCCTGACGCTCGTCGTGATCCCCGTGATCTACTCCCTGGCACACGGCGGCAAGCGGCGGCTGGAACGGCGATTCGAGGGCCACAGCGAGGAGGACGACGCGTCGGCCGAATCGCTGCCCGACGAGATCCAGCTCGAGCCGCCGCCGTCCGAGCCGGGCCAGGCGCCCGGCCCATCGCCGGCGGGCGCCTGAAGCGGCCGGGGAGTCTCCGGCGTCCGGGTCGGCTCAGCTAGCGGAGCGCCCTGCCGTCCTCATCGTGGGCGGGTTCCTGACCTCGCCGCCGCTCTATCGACGGATGGCCGGGCGCCTGCGCATGCGAGGCGCGGGCGTGATCCGCGTCGCGCCCATCTGGCTGCCCGACTGGCTGCTTCTGCCCGCCACGGGTTATGGGCGCCTCATCCGCCGGACGGGGCGAGCCGTCGTGCGCACGTACGTGGAGGGCGGCTGTCGCCCCATCATGCTGATCGGACACTCGGCCGGCGGGGTGCTGGCCAGGCTGGCGCTCGCGCCCGTTCCGTACCATGGGAACGTGGCGGCCGCCGGCGATGCCGTGGGAGCACTCGTGACGCTCGGCTCGCCGCACGTGGTGTCGGGGGGCACCCGGCGGCAGCGGGTGGCCAACGACGCTTGCGACTTTCTCGAGCGTGTCGCGCCGGGTGCGTTCCTGGCGCCGCGCACCGGCTATCTGACCGTCGCCTCGACGGCCGTCGTGGGCGGTCCACGCGGCCTGCGCGACGGCCGCCATGCCCTCGCTGGCGGCACATATGCCGCGCTTCTCGGCGAGGGGCATCGCCTCGACCCCGGTGACGGCGTGGTTCCCGTCGCCTCGGCCCACCTGGACGGCGCGCGCCAGGTCACGCTGGGCCGCGTCGGCCACGGGCAGGGCGCCGGGATCCCGTGGTACGGCGATGGCGCCGGCATCGACGGGTGGTGGGACGCTGCCCTTGAGGTCTGGCGGGCGGCCGTGGCTGCCCGTTCGGCCGGGGTTCGAACCGAAGCCTCCCGGCTCCGACCGAGCCGGGAGGCCGCCCGTCCTGCAGGACGGGGCAATGCATAGAGTCGCCGTTCGTTAGAGTGCGCCGGGCGGCGAGGGTGACCGCCACTAGCGGAGGGATGCGTGAGCGCGATCATCTCGATCTTCCTGTTCCTGCACGTGATGGGCGCGATCGTCGCCTTCGGCCCCACGTTCACCTTCTCGCTCATCGCCGGCTTGTCGGGACGGTACCCGCAGCACGGGCCGTTCGGCATCGCGCTCTCGGAGCTGATCGAGAAGCGGATCGTGCTGCCGATGGCCGTCGTGCAGGGCATCACGGGCCTCGTGCTCGTGGCGGCCGTGCCGTTCCCGATCCTGGACACGCACTGGCTCGCCCTGGGCATCGCGCTCTACCTGATCGAGCTGGCCTTCGCCTTCTGGGTGCAGCGTCCGACCCTCGACCGCATGGTGGCCATCACCGCGCCCGCGCTTGCCCGCAGCGGGCCGCCCGCCGGCGGCGGGAGCGCTGCGGCCGCCGCGAGTGGGGATCCGGCGGCTGCGGCGGCACCTGGGGCCGGCGGTCCCCCTGCCGGTCCGCCGCCGGAGCTGGTCGCACTGGGTCGACGCGTGCGCAACGGCGGCTTCTTCATGACGGCCGTGCTGGCGGCGATCGTCTTCCTGATGGTGGTCAAGCCGACGTTCTGACCGGGGAGCGCTCGCGCGGGACCTTCAGCCCCGATCCAGCGCCTGGAGCATCGGCGCGAGGGCCTCGATCGAGCCGGTCGTGATCGGGTCCAGCACCAGTTGCACGTGTGCGATGCCGACACGAGCGTAGCCGCGCAGGGCCTCGGCCAGCTCCTCCGGCGTCCCCTCCCAGGGCGGCGTGCGGGTGTCCTCGCCCGATCCCTGGAGGCGGCCCGTTCCACCGGGCAGGCCCACAAGGACGGTCGCCGTGCGCTCGATGGCGGCTGGATCCCGGCCGGCGACGCGTGCCGCGGCGTCCACGTCCGCGAGGTAGGGCGCCAGCCCCTCGGGGCGGTTGCCGAACCAGTCGTGCCAGGCGTTCCAGGATTGCACGTGCGGGGCGGTGATGGCCAGCATCCTCGCGCCAGCCGAGCCG
>DATHCS010000215.1:0-7690 GCA_035319405.1 Candidatus Dormiibacterota bacterium
GGCCGCCGCCCAGTTGGCGTGACAATCGAGCAGGGTGCCGCAGATGCCCCCGTTCAGGACGCCAGGGAATGCCTCCTGGAGCGGCGACGCCTGCCACTCCGCGAGCAGCTCGCCCGGCCGCTCGGCGGATTCCATGCTGCGCAGGTGGAGCCCGCCGGGGCTGGCGGGCCCGCAGCCGAAGCAGACCGAGCGGGGGGCGTAACGTTCCTGGACGGCCTGCGTCTCGGGCATGATGGGCGAGTCTAGCGAGCGCCGGGAGGCACGATGCGCGTCGTCGCCAGCGAACGACACCGGCTGCACGAGCCGCCGTACGAGGTGACCGGCGGCGGGCAGGTGCCGGCTTACGAGGTGGCCGCTCGCGGGGAGGCGATCCTGGCGTCGCTCGGCCAGGATCCCCGCTTCCGGGTGGAGGAGCCGCGCGAGTTCGGGACGGCGCCGATCCTGGCCGTCCACGAGGCGGGCCTCCTGCGCTACCTCGAGACGGCCTGGGACGAATGGCGCCGCGGCGGGACGGGCCAGGACGCGATCGTGCCGGACACGCTGCTCCATGCGCGCCTGCGGGCCGGCATGGCCGAAGCGCCGGAGCCCACCTCGCCCTGTGGTCGCAGCGGCTACTGGTGCTTCGATACGGCCACCCCCATCGTGGCCGGGACGTATGCGGCCGCCCGCGTGGCGGTCGACGTGGCGCTCAGCGCCGGCGACGCGGTGCTCGCAGGCGAGCGGGTGGCCTACGGTCTCTGCCGGCCGCCCGGCCATCACGCGGCCACGGCGATGTTCGGCGGCTACTGCTACTTCAACAACGCCGCCGTGGTTGCCGCCTGGCTGTCCTCCCAAGGGGCCGGCCCGCTGGGCATCCTCGACCTGGACTTCCACCACGGCAACGGCTCGCAGCAGATCTTCTATGCGCGCGCGGACGTGGCCTACGCCTCGCTGCACGCGGATCCGCGGGGCACCTACCCCTACTTCAGCGGGCACGCCGACGAGACGGGCGTGGGGGCAGGCGAGGGCTGGAACCGCAACCTGCCGCTTCCCCCCGGGACCGATGCCGTCGCCTACGGGGCGGCCCTCGATCGGGCGCTGTCGTGGCTCGACGAGCGAACGCACGGTCCGCTCGTGGTGAGCCTCGGCATGGACACCCACGAACGAGATCCGATCGGCAGCTTCCGCCTGACGACGGAGGACTACGCCTCGCTGGGGGCGAGGGTGGCCGCCCTCGGCCGGCCCCTGGTGGTGCTCCAGGAAGGGGGCTACCACGTGGCGACGCTCGGCGACAGCGTGCGGCACTGGCTGGACGGCGCCCTGGACGGAGGCGGGTGATGCCCGGGCCGACCGTCCACGGCCGCGATGCCGAACGGCCCTACTGGCCGGTTGACCGCGGCCCGACCATGGGACCATGAGCGAAGGGCCCAGGAAACCGGCTGCCGCGGACGTGAGCTGGTTCGGCGCGGACCTGCCGTCCGCACAGCGCGAACGCCTCGCGGCGCTCGCCCGCGAGGTCGAATTCCCCGCCGGGACGGTCATCAGCAACGAGGGCGATGCGGTCGCCGAACTCGGGGTCGTGCGGCACGGGCGGGTGGCGCTCCGCCTGCACGTGCCGGGCAAGGGCATGCTGACGGTGCTCACGGTCGAGCCGGGCGACATCTTCAACTGGTCGGGCATGGTCGCGCCGTACCGCTCCACCTCGACCCTGGTGACCGTGGAGCCGGTCACGGCGGTGCTCTTCGATGCGATGGCGCTGCGCGAGGCCGTGGCCGAGGACGCCGTGCTCGGTTCGTTCGTCTACCCGCGCCTCCTGCGCGCGGTGGCGCGCCGGCTCGGCGCGACCCGCCTACAGCTGCTCGACGTGTTCGCGAGCCAGGCCGGCGAGCCCTGGTGAGCGGCATGCCGGGGACCGCCGAGGCGACCGTGTCCTTCCTTGCCCGCGCCGACCTCGACGAGCTGATCCAGGCCCTGCGTGCCGGAGGCCGGCGCCTCATCGGTCCGACGGTCAGCGACGGGGCGATCGTCTACGACGAGATCCAGCAGGCGGCCGAGCTGCCCCACGGCTGGGGCGACGAACAGGGTCCGGGCCACTACCGCCTGACGCGTCGCGACGACGAGCGCACATTCGGCTTCGTGGTCGGGCCGACGAGCTGGAAGCGCTTCACCTTCCCACCGACCGTGCCGCTGTGGCGCGCGAGACGCGACGGAACGGAGGTGAGCTTCGAGTCCGCCGAGCCGGAGCCCGCGCCGCTCGCGTTCCTCGGCGTGCGGGGCTGTGAGCTTGCGGCGTTGGGCGTGCAGGATCGTGTGCTGCGAGACGGCCCCTTCGCCGACGCCGACTTCCGCGCCCGTCGGGCCAACGCCCTGATCGTGGCAGTCGAATGCACCACTTCGGCCAGCACCTGCTTCTGCACGTCGATGGGCACCGGGCCCGAGGTGCGCGCCGGCTATGACCTGCGCCTCACCGAGCTGGACGAGGGGTTCCTGCTCGATGCCGCGAGCGACGCCGGAACGGCCATCCTGCAGCGCCTGCCGGTGCGGGCTGCGACGGACGCCGAGCAGGCGCGCGCGTCGACGGCCGTCGCCGCCGTGCGCGAAGAGTTGGGCGACCCGGTCATGACCGACGGCCTCCGGGACCGGCTGCTGGCCAACCTCGACAGCCCCGGCTGGGCCTCGGTCGCAGAGCGCTGCCTGACGTGCGCGAACTGCACGCTCGTCTGCCCCACCTGCTTCTGCACGAGCGTCGGCCAGGCGAGCGACCTCGATGGCCTGGACAGCACGGCCGAGCGGCATTGGGACTCGTGCTTCACGCCGGGGTTCGCCCGGGTCGCCGGCGGCGGCGACTTCCGGGCCCGCCCGCAGGACCGCTACCGGCAGTGGCTGACCCACAAGTTCGCGACCTGGGTCGACCAGTTCGGCACCTTCGGTTGCGTCGGTTGCGGCCGCTGCATCGCCTGGTGCCCGGTGGGCATCGACGTCCGCCAGGAGCTGGCCGCCATCGCCCCGCCACCCGAGTCCGCGGCGCGATCGACCGGCGTCCGCGAGGCCCGCTTCGTGGTCCGCGCCACCGCCCCCGCGCGCGAACCGCTCGTGCAGGCCCAGGCGAGCCCGGCGCCGGCCCCGGTCGCTCCGGCCGGCACGGGCCTCGACTTCCTGCCCGCCGTGGTGCGCTCGTGCTTCCCGGAGACGGCCGACACGCTGACGCTGGTGCTGGGCGACGTGGACCCGGTCATCCTTGCGGCCAGACCGGGACAGTTCGTGATGGTCGAGCGCCCGGCCTTCCCGGCCGTACCGATCTCGATCTCGCGCCTCAGCGAGGTGCATCTCGATCTGACCATCCGGGCGGCCGGCTTCGCCACCGCGGAGCTGACCGGCCTGGGGCCGGGTGAGGGCGTCGGTCTCCGCGGCCCGCTCGGCCGCGGTTGGCCGATCGAGGCGGCCGTGGGGCGCGACGTGGTGATCGTGGCGGGCGGCATCGGCCTGGCGCCGTTGCGACCCCTGGTCGATCGGGTGCTGTCGGAGCGCGAGCGCTTCGGGGCCGTGCGGCTCTACGTCGGCGCCCGCACGCCGCGAGACCGCCTCTTCGGGCTGGACATCTCCGAGTGGGGCACGCGCGACGACGTCGAGTTCGCGGAGACCGTCGATCGTGCCGGCGCGGAGTGGCTCGGCCGGGTCGGCGTGGTGACGCACCTCTTCGACACCGCCGAGTGGGACGGTTCGCAGGCGGTGGCCTTCGTCTGCGGCCCCGAGCGCATGATGCAGGCCGCGGCGGCGACGCTCCTCGCCAGGGGCCTGGCCCCCGAGCGCGTGTACGTGACCATGGAGCGGCACATGGAGTGCGGCGTGGGGCTGTGCGGCCACTGCCAGCTGGGCGGCTTCTTCGTGTGCAAGGACGGGCCCGTCTTCTCGCTCGCCGAGCTCGGCGACGCGTTCGGCCGGGAGGGTCTGTGATGGGTCGCCCCACGACCGCCGCACGACTCCGGGTCGGGGTCGCCCGCTTCACCTCCTGTGGCGGCTGCCAGCTGACCCTGGCGGGACTGCACGAGGCGCTGCTGGCGGTCGCCGACCGCGTCGACATCGTGGAGTTCGCGGAGGTGCTGTCGCCGCGCTCGTCCGGCCCGTACGACCTGTTGCTCGTCGAGGGCTCCGTCAGCACGCCCGACCAGGCCCGCCGCATCAGCGAGCTGCGCCGGCAGGCGCGCCTGCTGGTGACGATCGGCGCCTGCGCCACGACGGGCGGCATCCAGGCGCTGCGCAACTGGTCGGACGGCGACGCCTGGCGGGCGGCCGTCTATCCGCAACCGCAGTTCATCCACGCCCTGCGCACCTCGACGCCGATCAGCGAGCACGTCACGGTCGACGCGCTGCTGCGGGGCTGTCCGATCGACCCGGGCCAGCTGGCCGAGCTCGTCACGGCACTGCTGGTCGGTCGTCGGGCCCAGCTCCTTGACGCCACGGTCTGCATGGAGTGCAAGGCCCGCGGCACGGTCTGCCTGATCAGCTCGCAGGGTGCGCCCTGCCTCGGCCCGGTCACGAAGTCCGGCTGCGGCGCCATCTGTCCCGCCTTCGGGCGCGCCTGCTACGGCTGCTTCGGCCCGGCTCATCCGGCCAACGTCGAGGCGCTCAAGGCGCAGTTCGCGGACCAGGGGCGAAGCGACGAGGAGATCGGCCGTCTCTTCGCCGGCTTCACCGCCAACGCGCCAGCCTTCCGCGCCAACGCGCGGCCTCCGCTGGCCGTGCTCGACCAGCCGCCCGTCGGGCCCGAGCCGGCTGCTCGCATCAGCCATGGCTTCCCGGGCGTGCCACCGCTCACCGCTTCAGGAGACGACGATGCACGGCAGTGACCTGCCCGGAGGCGGCGCGGCCGGGCCGGGGTCGGGCGACGGCCGCTCCGGCAGCGCCGCGCCGGAGCTCCGATTCGAGGTCGAGGAGCTGACGCGCGTCGAGGGCGAGGGCTCGCTCCGCCTGCGCATGCGCGGCGACGAGGTCGTCGAGGCGCGGCTCAACATCTTCGAGGCGCCGCGCTACTTCGAGCAGCTCGTGCGCGGACGCACCCCCGACGAGGTCATCGACATCGTCGCCCGCATCTGCGGCATCTGCCCGGTGGCCTACCAGATGAGCGCGGTGCACGCCTTCGAGGACCTCTTCGGCGTGCAGGTCGATCCCGAGGTACGTCGCCTGCGCCGCCTCTTCTACTGCGGCGAGTGGCTGGAGAGCCACGCGCTGCACGTGTACCTGCTGCACGCGCCCGACTTCCTTGGCTACGACTCGGCCGTGGCGATGGCGCGCGACCTGCGACCGCTCGTCGAGCGCGGGCTCCGCCTCCGCCGTGCCGGCGACGCCATCATCGCCGCCATCGGCGGGCGTCCCATCCATCCGGTCAGCGTGCGCGTGGGCGGCTTCAGCCGTGCGCCGCGCCGCACCGAGCTGGCCGCGCTCCGTCCGCTCCTCGAGCAGGCCCTCGACGACGCCGTGGCCACCGTTCGCCTGGCCGCGACCTTCGAGACGCCGGCCATGGAACGGGTGGCCCGACTGGTCTCGATGCGGCATCCTGACGAGTACCCCTACAACGAGGGCCACATCGTGTCCAGCGACGGCCTGGACATCGAACTTCCGGCCTGGCGCGATGCCTTCAGCGAGTACCAGGTGGAAGGCTCGAACGCGCTCTACGCCCGCGCCAGCGACGGCTCGGCCTACCTGCTCGGGCCGTCGGCGCGTATCGCGCTGGCCGCAACGCAACTCCACCCGCTGGCTCGGCGCGAGCTCGAGGCGACGGGCCTGGCCGACGAGATCGCCGCCAACATCTTCCGCAGCGTCGTGGCCCGCGGGGTGGAGCTCGTGCACGCGGCGGCGGAGGCGCTCGAGCTGGTCGAGGCGTACCGACCGCCCGACGCGGCCCTGGTGCCATGGACGGCACGGCCCGGCACGGCGGCCTGGGCCACCGAGGCGCCGCGCGGCCTCCTCTTCCATCGTTACGAGCTCGACGAGCGTGGCCGCATCGCCGAGGCGCAGATCGTGCCGCCCACGAGCCAGAACCAGGCCGCCATCGAGGCGGACCTGCGGGTCTTCGCGCCGAGCGTGCTCCGCCTGTCGCATGTCGAGGCGCAGCGCCGCCTGGAGCAGCTGGTGCGGAGCTACGACCCCTGCATCTCGTGCGCCACGCACTTCCTCGACCTGACCGTTGAGGAGGCCTGAGATGGACGAGCGGGTACGCCTCATCGTCTGCGGCGAGCCGTGGCGTGGCGACGACGCGGCAGCCCGCCAGGCCGCCCGGCTGTTGCCCGAGCGCGTGCGGCGGGTGGCCGATGTCCGCCTCGTCGGCCAGCTGGACCCGGAGCAGCTGCTCGACGTCGACCGAGAGCACCCCTGCGTCCTGGTCGACACGGTCGTCGGGGTGCCCGCCGGGCAGGTCGTCGTCCGACCACTCGTCGAGCTCCGCGGCCACGCCGGCCCCGGCATGCGCAGCAGCCACGCCCTTCCCCCGGCCGAGACGATCGCCCTCGCCGAGGCGCTGGGTGCGGACCTGCGGGCCAGCCTCCTGATCGGCGTCGGCGGGGCCGACTTCTCGTTCGGCGCGGCCCTGTCGCCGGCCGTCCTGGAGAGCCTGCCGCGCTTCGCGCGCATGATCGGGCGAACCGTGCTCGAGCTGTCCGCGCGCCATCACCCGACCACGGCACCAGTCGCCGCCATCGCGGCGACGGCTGCCGCTACCGCTCACCGAGCCTCACAACCCAGGAAGGAGTCGCAGCCATGACCGTGCCGCGGACCGTCCGCTGGGGCGTCGGCCTGGCCCTCGTGGCGGCCGGCATCAGCGGCGTCTCGATCTACCTCAACGGCCTCGTCATCAAGGAGTTCCCGGACCAGACCCTCCTCGCGGCCGTCCGCAACTCGCTGGTCGGCCTCGCCCTGCTGGCGGCGCTTGCCGCGGGGCGGCGCACCGGGGAGCTGCGGGGCCTGCCGACGCGCGATCGCTGGGGCCTGCTCGCCATCGGCATCATCGGCGGCAGCATCCCCTTCGCCCTCTTCTTCACCGGCCTTGCGATGACCACCGCGCCGGGCGCGGCGGTGATCCAGAAGACGCTTTTCGTGTGGGTGGCGCTGCTCGCCATGGTCTTCCTCGGGGAGCGCCTCGGAGTGGCCCAGATCGCGGGCGTCGTGCTCCTGCTGGCCGGCACCATGCTGGTGACCCCCGGCAGCATCGGCGCGGGTCCCGGTGAGGCCCTGATCCTCGTGGCGACCCTGATGTGGGCCGTCGAGGTGCTGCTTGCCAAGCGGATCCTGGGCCACGTGCCCACGCTGCCGACTGCGACGGCCCGGATGGCCATCGGCGGGCTGCTGCTGCTGGGGATCGTGGTCCTCAACGGCCACCTCGGGCAGCTGGCCGACTGGTCGCCGCGCCAGTGGGCCATCGTGCTTGCCACCGGGGCCCTGCTGTGCGGCTACGTGCTGGCGTGGTACGGCGCGCTCCGGCGGGCTCCCGCCTCGGTCGTGACCTCCGTGCTCGTGGTCGGCGCGGTGATCACGGGCGCGCTGCAGGCGCTGGGCACGGGCAAGCTGCCCGATCCGACCCGCGTCGGGGGCCTGGCGCTCCTGGCGGCCGGCACCGCCGTGGTCGTCGCCGGCGCGCTCGGCTGGCTCGGGAGGCGGCCGTCCACCGCCCCGCGCGGCGCCGCGGCGGATGGCTGAGCAGCAGCCCGTCGCCGCCCGC
>DATHCS010000216.1:0-5189 GCA_035319405.1 Candidatus Dormiibacterota bacterium
TGGTCGTGATCAGCTGCAGCCAGATGCCGGGCTCGAAGATCCAGCGCACCACGGCGTGCCGACGATAGCGAGCCCCCAGGCGCAGCAGCTCGTAGCTCACCGCCGCGATGACGGGGATGAGCAGGATCCGGCCCACCACGCTGACCAGAAGATCCTGGCCCGCCAGCAGGCTGAAAGCCAGGATGCTGACGATCACGAACACCACCAGGAATTCGGTGCCGCAGCGTGGGTGTGCCGTGGGGTAGCGGCGGATCCGCTCGATGGTCAACGGGTCCTCGTGCTCGAGGGCGTGGATCGTCATGTGCTCGGCACCGTGGTACCGGAAGACGCGCTGCACTTCGGCGGCTCGGCTGATCACGAGCAGGTACGCGATGAAGATGGCGACCCGGATGAGGCCCTCGAGGAGATGCTGCAGGATCGCCTGCCCGCCACCGACCGTGGCCTGGGTCGTCAGCTGGGCGAGGAAGAGCGGCAGCAGGACGAACAACCCGACGGCCAGCGCCAGCGTGATGCCGAGCGTCAGCGCCACCGCGTTCCGTCCCAGCTCGACGCCCTCGTCGGCGGCGGCGACGCTGCCCGAACGCAGCAGCCAGCGCGTCCCGATGACGAGGGTCTCGTAGAGCAGCACGACGCCCCGTACGAACGGGGCGCGAGCGAAGCGGCTGCGGTGCAGGAAGGAGGCCAGCGGTTCGCTGGCCCACACGATGGTCCCATCGGCGCGTCGCACGGCGACCGCGATGGCGTCCTGCCCGCGCATCAGGACGCCCTCCATGAGCGCCTGGCCACCGTAGTTGAACCGTGCCATCCGCGATCAGTCTAGAGAGTCTCGCGGGCGAGCCTGCCACGGCGCGCGACGGCTGCGGCCCAGGAACGCCCGCCGCGCCGACGACGCGCCGGGTGACTCCCGCTCAGCGGATGGCGCGCTCGAGGCGCTTCTGGAACCGCTCCACCTGTCCGGCCGTGTCGACGATCGTCTGCTTGCCCGTGAAGAAGGGGTGACAGTTCGAGCAGACGTCGACATGAACGTCGGGTCGCGTCGAACCGACGGTGAACGTCCGGCCGCAGGAGCCGCAGTGCACGGTCGCCTGGTAGTACTTGGGGTGGATGTCGGGCTTCATGCGCTGGTCTCAAGGGAAGCTGCGGCCTCGACGCGGACACGCTTCTTGGCCCGCGTGGCATGCTCGAAACGGACGCGGCCGGTGACCGTCGCGAAGACGGTGTAGTCGCGGCCCAGGCCCGCACCCTCGCCAGCCAGGAACGTCATCCCCCGCTGGCGCACGATGATCGACCCGGCATGGACGAGCTGGCCGTCGCCGGCCTTCACGCCGAGCCGCTGGCCGACGCTGTCACGCCCGTTCTTCGAGCTTGAGCCGGCCTTCTTGTGAGCCATCGCCTGTCTACTCTTCCTTCTTCTTGCGCGGCGTGGGCTTCGCCGTGGGCTTGGCCGTGGTCTTGGCCGTGGTCTCGGGGGCGGGTGCCTGCGTGCGCGCGGCGGCTGGCTTCGCCGGAGTCTTCGGCTTGGCTGTGGCCGGTGCCTTGGGCTTCGCCGCGGGCGCCTCGCCCGGGGCCGCAACGGCGCCACCCGCCTTCGCCGCGGGCGCTGTCTTGGTCTGGCCCGCCCCGGCCGACCCCTTTGGCGCGCGGGCCCCCGTCTTCGCCGCTGGAGCGGCCTTCTCGGGGGCGCCCTTGGCGCCGCCGGCAGGCTTGCGCGCAGCCTCCGTCGTCTTGGCCAGCTTCGCCGCGAGCGCCTTGTCTGCCTCGGCCTGCTTCTCGGCTGCCGCGGCGGCCGACGCCGCTTCGCGTGATTCGACCTCACGCTGTGCCGCTGCCTCACCCGCCGCGCTGCGCCCGTCGAACACGATGTCCGAGATGCGCAGGATGGTCAGGTCGGCCCTCGCACCCTGCTTGACGCGTCGACGGGCCTTGGGCCGGTACTTGAAGACGACGATCTTGTCCCCGCGGGCCTGGCGCAGGACGTCAGCGGTGACCCGGGCACCGTCCACCACCGGTCGCCCGATCGCGGCGTCGTCACCGTCGGCCACCAGGAGCACCCGCGGGAACTCGATGCTCTCGCCGGCCTCGACCGCCATGCGGTCCACCGCCAGCTCGGTGCCGAGCTCGACCCGGTACTGCTTCCCGCCCTGTTCGATGACTGCGTACATGGTTCCCCGTCGCGTGGTGCCTGCTGGACGCCCGGCAGACGCGGCGAATCGAACGTCAGATGCCGTGGGCGCGATCGGGGATGGTACCGCTGGCCACCCGTAGCGTCAATCGCGCCGGCCCGCTGGACGAGAATGCCGACCCGGAGGCCGATGGTCGACCTGCGGGCCGTGGCGCGATATCGGCCCTCACACGTCCTGGACGACGCAGGTGCCGGCGATCAGGTCATACCAGCCGCGCTTGCGGCTGTCGATGAGGATCCAGATGTAGCCAAGGTAGAAGACCCAACCGGAGATCCAGTACCCGATCAGGCGCAGCACCGCCTGGCTGCCGCTGATCGGTCCGCCATCACGGTCGCGCACCACGCGCAGGTGGAACATGCGCATCCCCGGCGTCGAGCCCCATCGCAACCAGAAAAAAGGGAAGTAGGCGAGGCTGACCACGAAGGTGACCAGGACCCCGAGCAGCGCCAGGGTGATGGCGCCGCCTTCCGAGCCACCCACGGCGGCCAATCCGATGAGGATCCCCAGGGCGATCCAGATCACGGTGATGGCCACACCGGCGATGATGACGTCGACGATGTAGGCCACGAGGCGCGGGCCGGCAGGACCGAAGGCCATGCCGGGCGCGGGGCCCTGGGGTTCCGGAGGCTGCGCCCAGGGTGGCGGCGCGGTCGGCGGCGCCTGCGTGGGCGCAGGCGGTGGTGGCGGGGCCGCGGGTGGCGCCTGCGGCTGAACGGGTGCCGGCTCGCTGGGCGGCAGGGTGGGCTGATCGGTCATCGGTCCCTCCTCCATGTGGGTCGACTTCGAGCCCCGCCCACAGCATGGACCCCCGCCGCGCTCGACTCAAGGGCCCCGGGCCCCTCCCCGCGGGCCGATCGGGGGCCCCAGCGGCCGGCGCTCGGCTGCTACCCTGCGCCCATGACCGCGAGTCCTGTGCGCCGAGTGGGTGCCCCCACGCCGCGCGCCGCCCTCGCCATCTCCGGGGCGGTCCTGATCGGACTGATCCTCCTGTTGGGGGCCGATGCGATCCCGCCCTTCGTGGTCGGCCTGCTGCTGGTCTACCTGCTCGACCCCGGCGTCACGTGGCTCGCCCGCCGTGGCGTGCCCCGCTGGCTGGGGGTCCTGATCTTCTACGCGATCGTGGTGGCGATCATCGTGGCCACGGTCGCGCTCCTGCTGCAGCCACTGGCCCATCAGCTGGCGGCCTTCATCGTGGCCCTGCCCGGCTACGGCCAGAAGCTCCAGGAGCTGGCACAGCAGCTCAACCAGCTCTACGAGCAGCTCAACCTGCCGCCCGCGCTCCGCGACCTCATCGACCGTGCGGTCGCCAACCTGGTCGCCAATGGGGGGAAGTTCGACCTCGGCGGCCTGCTCCCCATCGCCGGCAGTCTCGCGGCGCAGGTGGCGCGCCTCGTCGCCTACGTGGTGGTGCCGGTCTGGGCGTTCTTCCTGCTCAAAGATCGCGACCGGCTCCTCGAGTCGCTCGGTCGCTCGGTGCCGGAGGCCTGGCGCGCCGACACGTGGGCCATCCTCGCCATCATCGAGCGGACCTTCGGTCGATGGGTCCGGGGCCAGCTCGTCCTGGGCGTGGTGGTCGGCGTGGCGACCTTCGTCGGCCTGCTGATCCTGGGCGCCCTGATCGACCCGGTCTTCACGAGCTTCGCCGTCTTCCTGGCGGTGATCGCCGGCGTGCTCGAGCTGGTGCCCATCATCGGGCCCATCATCTCCATGGTGCCCACGCTCCTCGTGGCCCTGACCACCGGGCGCTGGGAGGCCCTCGTGGCCGTCGTGCTGCTCTACCTCATCGTGCAGCAGACGGAGAACAACTTCCTGGTGCCCGTCATCCAGGGAGACGCCATCGACCTGCACCCCTCGATCATCATCTTCGCCCTGATCATGGGCGGGGCCATCGCCGGCCTGTTGGGCGCGATCCTCGCCCTCCCCATCACCGCCGCCGGTCGCGACATCTACCGCTACCTGTTCCGCCGCACCGACACACCGCCGCTCAGCCCCGAGGAGGCCTCCGCCAGCCTTCTGCCCCGCGGCCACGGGCCGATGGTGCGGGCAGCGGCCCAGGCGGCCGCGTCGGCGCCGGCCAGCCCAGGCCCGGAGCCGATGACGGCCGCGCCGCGGACGCCCGAGCCCCCTTCGACGGCAACCGCTTCGCCCGAGACGTCGACGACCGCGGCCCCGCCAGCCGCCGGGGATGCCCGGTGAGCCAGCTTCCCGACCACTACAAGACGCTGCAGGTCGACGATGAGGCGGAATTCGAGGTCATCCAGGCCGCCTACCGTCGCCTCGCCCGCAAGTACCATCCCGATGCCGGAGGTGGGCCCGAGGCCGCCGCTCGCATGACCACCCTGAACGCGGCCTGGGAGGTGCTCCGCGACCCGGATCGCCGCGCCGGCTACGACGCGGAGCGACATCGCGCCGACCTCGGCATCCGGGCTGCATGGACGTCGCCGGCTCGCCCCGCGGCGGCCCCCTCCGCCGACTCGACGCCCCCCGGATCCCCCACCGCGGCGACGGGCGATGCCCCCGGCCAGCCGACCGACCCTCCCTGGCCGGAGGGCGACCTGGCGAGGGCGCGCGCTCCACGGGCAGAGACCACCAGTCCGCACTGGACGAGCGGCCGCTCGTCCGCCGGCAGTGGCTACGACCCCTCAACGATGCGCACGCCGCAGGGCGAGGGCGCCGCGGGCCCGCCGCCGGGCAACCCCTCGGGAAGCGTGCTCAATTTCGGCCGCTACGCGGGCTGGTCGCTCGGTGAGATCGCCCGTCGCGACCTGGAGTACCTCGAGTGGCTCGACCGGGCGCCGATCGGCCGCCAGTACCAGGCCGAGCTCGACCAGCTGCTGCGGGCCGCTGGCCGGCGGCGCAGCGTCGCCCAGGACGAGGACCGGCGAGGCCTCTTCCGGCGCCGCTGACCCGGCGCCCCGGGGGCGCTTCGCCGGCGCGTGGCCTCGGCCACACAGGCGGACGACACATGGCTGACGTGTCCTCCGCGCTAGCTGAGGCGCTAGAGTC
>DATHCS010000217.1:0-4267 GCA_035319405.1 Candidatus Dormiibacterota bacterium
GATCGCGGCCGCCCTGGCGCGCCACCTGATCGTGCTGTCGGCCGGCACGTGGGGCCAGGTGGTGCGCATCATCCCGCCGCTCGTGACCACGGAGGCCGAGGTCGGCCATGCCGTGGGCATCCTCGGCGAGGCGCTCGCCGAGGCCAGCGCCTGAGCGACCAGACGCGGCGGCCCGGCCCATCGGCCGGGCCCGCGCTCAACGGCTCGGGAGCGCGACCGCCTCGAGGGCCGGCGGGGCCAGCCGCTCCTGCGCCGGCGGCGTGACGTAGCGGGCCACCGCCTCGGCCGTGCCGGCGACCTTGAGCTGGTCCATCAGGAAGCCGATCTTGACCTCCTGGGCGGCGATGATCTGGGGACCGGTCGGCAGGCCCCACAGCCGCCGCTTGAAGGGGCCCAGCGCCTTCTTGCGCGTTTTGTAGAGGAACTGCGCCTCGTCCTGGTCCGCCGTCCGCTCGTCCGCGCAGTTGGCGCCACACCAGGCCTCGATCTCCGCCTTCAGCTCGGCCGGGAAGTCGGGGTGCTCGTAGAGGAGATTCTGGAAGCCCGTCGCGAGGTGGATCTCGGCCGTCTCCACGGCGGGGAACCGATGGAAGAGCTCGTCGGGCAGCGTCGAGGCACCGTGCTGCACGACGCCGGCGAGGCCGTAGCCGCGGCAGACCGCCCCGAGCCGCTCCAGCACCCCGAAATCGAGCTTCACCGGCGCAACGCTGCCGTCCGGGAGGGGGATACCTCCGTGGCTGGTGCCGGTCTGCACGCTCACCTTGCTGACCCCGACCGCGCCGGCGCCGGAGAGGCCGTCCAGCTCGCGACGGTACCCGTCGAGGTAGGCCCGCAACTCCGGCTCGGTCGAGTTGGTCTTGCCGACCTCGCCGATCTCTCCGCCGACGCTGACCGTCTGGCCGGCCGGCTCGAGGCTCCGGATGAGCGCGGTCAGCTCGGCCGCCCGCGCGTAGTTGGTGCGCTGCTGGTCGTCCACAGCGGGCAGGGACAGGTCGACCAGGGTCGAGGAGTCGATGTCGATATTGCCGTAGCCGACGGCGATGGCCTCCCGGGTCAACGTGCGCAGGCCCTCGGTGACCGCCTCGGGGTCCGCGGCGTACTTGCGGGCGTTGAACTGGAAGTGATCGCCCTGGACGAAGACCGGGCCACGCCAGCCGCTGGCGATCGCGCCGGCCAGCACGTTGGTGATGAACTCGCCGGGACGCTGGAAGGTGTACTCCTGCTCGCTGCGGGCCAGCTCCAGGATCACCGCCCCCACCTCGCGCGCCTGGGCAGCGCGGAACGTCGCGGCGGCCATGTCGAAGACCTGCGTGCGCAGGTTGATGGCCGGCACGGTGAAGCCGGAGAGCTCGCCGCGGCCGCGTGCCATGTACAGGTCGTGGATGCTCGCCGACGGCGCCCCGAGCCGCTGTGAGGCCTCCCACACGAACCAGCGTGCCGTGTCGACGGTCGCCGGGTCCTCGCTGAACGTGGCCGTCCAGGCGAGCGTGCGCACGCCCGGGCCGCGCAGCGCCAGCTCGTCGTCGACGACGAGGCTGCCGGCCTCCAGGTGGACCACTCCGGTGAGCGCGTCGAGCAGGGAGGGGACGGACGATGCGACGGTCGGCTGGGCCATGATGGTCTCCTGGGGGCTGGGTGCGCGGCTATCCTACCGCTGGATATGCGCGAGACGCTGAACGAGGCATTCGAGCGTGCCGAGGGCCTTCCCGTCGCGGGACGCGGAGTGGGCATGGTGCACGCACGCCTGCGCAGCGTCCACTACAGCCCGCGAGCCTACGAGCTGCGACGTATCGCCGTGCGCCGCCGGCGCGACCGCGCCGCGCCGCTCGGCCTGCGCGTGGCCTTCACGCCGGAGCCGCCCCGACCATTCCACATGGCCTACCAGCTGTGCGCCCGCCTCGATGCCGAGCTGGTCGAGCCCGACGCGGCCGACGTGGTCGTCTACTGGCAGGACACCACCATTCGGCCACCCGACGCGCAGGTCGACCCGCGAGCGGTCAACGCCCGCGTGGGCGACATCAGCAAGCGCCACGTCCACGAGCTGCACCTCCAGGTCTTTGGCTACGGCCTCGAGCCCGATCCCGAGGCACCGTTCGTGCTGGAGAAATCCGACCTCAACTCGCAGCACGATGGCATCGTCCTGACTCGTCCCTCGGGCCGTCCCGGGCGCGTCGTGGAGCGATTGATCGACACGCACATCAGCCCGACCGTGGTGCTCGAGTACCGCGTGGCCGTGATCAACGGGCGGATCCCGCTCAGCAACGCGCGCTTCCGGCTGCGCCACGATTTCCGGCGGCCCAACCTGCTCAGCACGCTCCTCTCCATCGACGAGACCTTCAGCGCCGAGGAGCAGGCGCAGCTGCTCGAGTTCTCCCGTGTCGGCGGCGCCGACTACGCGGACCTCGACGTGCTGCGCGATCGCGGCTCCGGCCGCCTCTACGTAGTCGACTTCAACCCCACGCCCGCCGGCCCGCCCCTCAACCTCGCGCCGGTCGACTGGCCGATCTACTGGCGCACCATGGAGGAGGCCTGGCGGGAGCTGCTTCAGGCGCACGCTCGTCGCGACGGCGCCCCGCCGCAGGGCTGACCGGCCGGTCGGCCGTGCGGCGTCTCCTGCTCGACGTCTCGCCCCTGCGACAGGACCGCGACTACCGCTGGCTGTGGGCCGGCCAGCTGGTCAGCAACATCGGCCGCCAGGCGACGCTCATCGCGCTGCCCTACCAGCTGTACGTGCTGACCGGCTCGCCCCTTGCGGTGGGGGCCCTGGCGGCGGTCACCTTCGTCGCGCTGCTCCTCTTCGCCCTGCCGGGCGGCGCGGTCGCCGACGCGTACGAGCGGCGCCGGCTGATGATCCTGACGCAGGTCGGGCTGGCGGCGACGAGCCTGCTGCTGGCGGCGATCGCGACGATGCCGGCGCCGCCACTGCCGGCCATCTACGCCGTGGCCTTCGCCGCGACGGCCGTCTCCACGGTCGACGGCCCGGCGCGTCGGGCGGCCCTCCCGCGCCTCGTGCCGCCGGAGCGCCTGCCGGCCGCGATCGTCCTGCAGCAGGTCAACATCCAGGCCTGCAGCGTGGTCGGCCCGGCGATCGGCGGCCTGCTCATCGCCGCCGTTGGCGTCGCCGCCGCCTACCTGTTCGACGCGGTGACGTTCGTAGCGGCGATCGGCGCGGCGTTCGCGATCGCCCCGTTGCCGCTGCTGGGACGGGCGGTCCGCCCCGGATGGACGGCCGTCGCGGAGGGCCTCCGCTTCGTGCGCCGGATGCCGCTCATCCTGAGCACGTTCGTGATCGACCTGGCGGCCATGATCTTCGGGCTGCCGGTGGCGCTCTTCCCGATGCTCGCCCTGCAGACGTTCCACGGGGGCGCGGCGACCCTTGGCCTGCTCACCGCGGCCCCGGCGGCCGGCGCCCTCATCGGTTCGTTGACGACCGGCTGGGTGGGCGGCGTGCGCTTCCAGGGTCGGGCCGTGCTGGCCGCGGTGTTCGTGTGGGGGGCTGCCATCATCGCGTTCGGACTGGTCGTGGTGGCCCTCCCCCTGGCCCTCCTCTGCCTGGCAGTGGCCGGCGCGGCCGACGTGATCAGCGCCGTCTTCCGCGGCACCATCACCCAGGTCGCCACGCCCGACCCGCTGCGCGGCCGTCTCTCTGCGCTGCAGCTGCTGGTGGTGACCGGCGGACCGCGTCTCGGCGACGTGGAGGCCACCGTGGTGGCGGCCCTGACCAGCGCGCAGTTCTCGGTCCTCAGCGGTGGGCTGCTGTGCCTCGCCGGGGTGGCCTTCGTGGCCTGGCGCTTCCCGCAGCTCGCGGCCTACGACGCGCGACAGCCGCCGCCGCTTCCGCACGAGGGTGTGTCGTCGCGCACCGCCGAGGCCTGACCCCCGTCAGCCGAGGTGCACGATCGCCTCGAGGGGCGTGATCAGCACCGTTGCGCCGCCGTGACGCACTGACACCTGGCGCCAGTCGCGGAGGCGGCCGATGACGACCGGCGGCAGGTCGATCGTGCGTGCCTGCGTGCTTGCCTCGATGACCTCGAGGATCGCGGGCACGGCCTCCTCCGCCGCCGCAACGAGCAGCGTGGCATTACCGCTGCGCAGCAGCGCTCCGCTCGACGGCAGGTGGGTGGCCCGGTGACCGGCATCGACGAGGGCCTCCAGGCAGCGCTCGGCGTCCTCCTCATGGACGATCGCGATCAGCAGCTTGTCCACCCGCTCGCCCTCAGATCTGACACGTCTTGCGGCCGACGTAGTCGACCAGCACGTATTCGCC
>DATHCS010000218.1:0-4794 GCA_035319405.1 Candidatus Dormiibacterota bacterium
CTCTACGAGAGCCAGTTCGCGGAGCCGCTGGCCGAGGCGGTCTAGTTCGCTATCCGATCCCGGAGGGCCGGTAGGGCAACATCCGCACCAAGCACGTCCGTGTCCCCAGCACGTCCATGTCCTCAGCGCATCCGCATCCCAAGAAGGAGTAGGAGGCTGCCAAGCGGCGTGCGCCGCTTCCGCACGAGGTTGTCTCGGAGCTGGGCGTGCCCAAGGTCGTCCGGTCCACGCTCGGCAGGCAACCGCCGACGGCTGCCGGGACAGTCGCGCAGCCGGATCGGGTTTCCGCGCGACTGCCTGAGCCGTCCCTAATCCTTCTTGGAGTGGCGCGGACAGGTCATCAACGTCGCCGAGGAACTTGGGTCGCTCGATCGGCGCTGCGGCTCCTGGGCCCTCTCGCGCGCCGTCGTATGGCTGAGCGCGGCCGCCCAGGCTCTGCGACCGCCCGCACTTCCCGCTTGTCGGCGCGGTCGCGTGACCCTACGGTAGGCGCGGGCTGGGACGCGAGCTGAAGGAGGGTGAGCGATGGCTGGCGGGATGGGCTCGGGCACGAAGGACGACCCCTGGCGTCTCACGACGCCGCCCGGCACCTCGGACTACACGATGTACCGCGACGAGGCCGCCGACCCCCCTGCGCTCGTCTGCCAGGTGGGCACCACCCAGCTGCGCTACCACCTGCGAGCGATCGACGACCTGCGCTCGATGCTGACGTCCTACGGCGACTGGATGCCGCTCGGTGCGGCGGACGAGCAGAAGGCCGCCGCCGAGGGGACCGTCGAGGCCTGGGGCCGCTCGCCGGGCAACCCGGTCGGTGGCTGGTACGGGCTCCGGAAGGGCTACCGCGGCCGCTTCGCGATGTACCTGCCCCCGCTGCTCGAGGCGCTCGGGCTGGCCGAGCTCACGCACGAGCCGCGCAACAACCGCATGCGGGCACGCTGACGCACAGGCAGGCGCCGCGCGTGGACGCCGGCCTCGGAGCGGGTCAGGAAGCGGCCGGCTGCACCGCCTCAGCAAGGAGCGCCGAGGCGATCGTCGCCGCCCATGCCTCGACCTCGTCCCAGGGCCGGTAATCGCCCTCCGGGGCACGAACGCCCGCCACCACGACCTTCTCGCCGAGGCTCAAGCCGCGCCGCTCGAGCCGACCGGGGAAGAGCTGGTGGTCGCGCGCGCCGACCGACTCACGTAACGCGGCCACGTCGGCCGGCTCGCCGGCCGGCAGAGGCGGGTCACCGATCGGCCCACTGGAGAACAGCCACACCGGCCGTTCACGGAGGGCCGCCCGGTGCCGCGCCAGGAAGTCCTTGGCGGCACCCATCCAGTGGCCCATGTAGACAGCGCTGCCGCACAGCACGGCGTCATACCCGTCCAGCGAGGCCACGGTCTCCGGCAACTTCGCATGAACGGCGATCCCGGAGGCCTCCAGCGTGCGCTCGATGCGCTCTCCGATCTCCTGCGTGGCCCCGTGCTTCGAGGCCACCACCAACAGCACCTTCATCGTCGGACACCTCGTCTGTCAGGGCGGCTCAGCGCGTCCACCAGGCGCTCGCGGCCCGCCGCGAAGGGCGCGCCTCGACGCCGACCACGATCAGGATCAGCGCGTTGACCACGACTCCCAGGATCGCCGCCGGCGAACCGAGCAGGCAGACCGGCAGGGAGAGCAGCGCGGCGATCGCGGCCAGCGGCATGGCCCAGGCCTCGCCGCGCCAGGCGCCGATACCCGCAACGACGAAGGCGACGGCGATGGCGAGCCAGGCCACCCCGAGCAGCTGCGCGCCCGTGGTACCGAGCTCGAGGCGATCCCAGAAGGCGGTGGTGGTATAGGGAAAGCCGTCCAGCTCCATGATCCGCCAGGGCACCACGAAGCCGATCAGGTGGATCAGCCCGTGAACCAGCAGCAGCGCTGCGAAGAGGCGGCGGAGCATCGGCGGCGACTCCTTTCGGGACCGATGGTCCGACCGGGCGGTGGGGCCCCGCGAGTGCCGCATGGCCCTTCCGGCTGGGGCGGTCCGTCCCGCGCAGGCGGGACCTCGTGCGCCGGCGCGTCACGTTCCTCGGTCGCGCCGCAGTCGCCACTGCCGCACCTTTGCCGTCAGGATGCCGATCGGCTCACGAGGGTAGGTCGTCAGCAGGTGACGTGGAGGATGGCCGTCACCTGGCGAACATCGGCCTCGCGCAACAGGTCGCATGCGTCCTCCGTCGGCAGCGCGACGACGCGCACGCGACGGCGGCGCGCCTCCTCGTAGACCTCGGGCATGATCGGCAGCTGGCCATCCGCGCCGGTACCGACGATGAGGCGCCTGCCCGACCAGGGGATCGCCTCGTCGACCGAGAGCGGCGTGTGGCCGAAGCGGTCGCGATAGGGCTTGGAGGGCGCCTTCTTGCGCTTGCGCACGTGCCCGCCCTCGAGGACCACGTCGCGGTCGTAGCGACGGCCCTCGACCTCGATCGCCCCGAACGAGACGAAGCGGATCTGCATGGCTCCACGCGATGGTACCGCCGGCGTCGGGCCCGTCGACGGGCCTCGCCTCAGGCGGGATGAGCGACCGGCAGCAGGTAGAGCGGCGTCTCGGCTGCCGAAGCGCCAAGGATGGCCAGCACCCGGCCGTCGTCGAACGACCCGACGGGCAGGGCGGCGAGCCCGAGGGCCACCGCCTCGAGCAGCACGTTCTGGGCGGCGTGGCCCGCCTCGAGCAGGACGTACCGCTCCGCCCGCTCGCCGTACTTGACCTGGGTGCGTGCCACCACGCCGGTCAGCACGATGACGAGCGCGGCGTCGCCAACGGCCGCCTGGTCGAAGGCCGCGGCTCGCAGCTGTGCCCGGAGGTCCACCTTGCCCAGCGGCCGCAACGCGTGTTCGGCGGGCTCGTAGTGGAAGAGCCCGGCGTGGGTCGCCGCGTAGACCTCGAGGGGATGCATGCCGCCCGCCGACGGCGCCGTCCGCCGGCCTTCGTCGCCGGTCAGCCCCTGTGCCGCCCAGAGGAGCTGGCCCAGCTGGTCGGGGGTCAGCTCGCGAGTCGCGAGGTCGCGCACGGTGCGGCGCCTGACAAGGGTCTCTTCGAGCGAAATGGCGCCGCGGACGACGGGCACCGGCAGGGCGACGAGGCCCGGGCCAGGCGTGGCCAGCGGTGCCGCTGCGGACGGGCTGTTCATGGTCCCCCAGTCTGGCGACCGGCGACCCGCGGGGCGAGAGCCGATCGGCCCTTGTTGGGGTCACCGGGCATCCGCAGGATCCGGGCAGGCGCGCTGCGAGCCGCTCAGGCCAGCGGGCGTGCGACAAGACGAGGCGATCACATGGGCACGAGTACCGTGGCCCGCAAGGAAGCGGACCTGGCCGGTCCCGGGATCGGCAACTACGAGGAGCTGGCGCGCATCCTGCCGCGCGACTACCACTCGCTGCTGGACCCCCGCGAAACGCAGCTGGCGATCTACGAGGTCAAGGACTACATCGAGCGTGAGCTGTGCCGCGCGCTCAACCTCATCCGCGTGCAGGTCCCCCTCATCGTGGACGTCGAGTCCGGCGTCAACGACATGCTCGACCGCGACGGGTCACGGGTGCCCATCCAGTTCCACATCAGCAACGACAACGAGCGCCACCCGCTCGACGCCCAGGTCGTGCAGGCGGCCACCAAGTGGAAGCGAGTCGCCCTGCGGCAGTTCGGCTTCGGCCCCGGCGAAGGGTTGCTGACCGACATGCGCGCGGTGCGCAAGGACTACTTCCTCGACCACGACCACAGCGTCTACGTGGACCAGTGGGACTGGGAGCAGGCCATCACCTCGGAGCAGCGCACCCTCGACTACCTGAAGGACGTCGTGCGCCGCATCTACGGGGTCCTGCGTGGTGCCGAGGCGCATGTCCAGGAGGCGTTCCCCGCGCTCCGCGACCCGCGCTACCCGGACCTGCCCGAGGAGATCGTCTTCCTGCACGCCGAGGAGATCCTGGAACGCTATCCGGACCTGCCACGCAAACAGCGGGAGACCGAAATCCTTCAGCACTACCCGGCCATCTTCATCATCGGCATCGGCTGGACCCTCGCCGACGGCTATCCCCACGAGAAGCGCGCCGCCGACTACGATGACTGGGTCACCCCGACGACCTCCGCCGACGGCCGCCCGATGCACGGCCTGAACGGCGACATCCTGGTCTGGAACCCGGTCACCCACCGCCGGCATGAGCTGACCTCGATGGGCATCCGCGTGAACGCCGAGACGCTGCGCCAGCAGCTCGAGATCACCGGCCAGCTGGACTGGCTGCAGCTCCCCTACCACCGCGGCATCGTGAGCGGCGAGCTGCCGCTCTCGATCGGGGGCGGCATCGGCCAGTCACGCACGCAGATGCTGCTGCTTCGAAAGGCCCACCTGGGCGAGGTCAGCGTGACCGTCTGGCCCAAGGTGCTCAAGGACCTCTGCGCCGCGCGCGACATCCACGTCATCGAGTAGCGGTCGCGGCCGGCTTCCGGCTTCAGGCCGGCCGCTCGCGCCGGCGGCTCGGCCCGGCCACCCAGAGGGCTGCCACCCAGGCGCCGACGGCGAGGAGGACCAGCGGGACGATCACCAGGTACGACCCGACGCGGTCTGCGCCGAAGGCCCCGACGTAGACCGCGATCGCCCCGCCGATCGGGTAGGCCACCGAGAGCAAGCCGAAGATCGTGCCGAAGCTGGCTCCGCCGAAGACATCGTGGAAGGCCGCGGAACGGACGGCGATCGTGGCGCCCGTCCCAACGCCGTGCAGGATGATGCCGGCCACCGCGAGCGTTGGGCTGATCCCGGCAAGCGCCAGCGCGGCCACCGCACCGC
>DATHCS010000219.1:0-3155 GCA_035319405.1 Candidatus Dormiibacterota bacterium
TCCAGGACGATGCGCGAGTGCACTGCGTCGAGCTGCCGGCCGTGACGGTGGCCGTGGGCTGGCACCTCGGCCCCTACGAGGGCCTCGGCCGAACCTACGGCCGCATGGAAGCGTGGATCACCGCCCATGGCCGTCACCCCGGGGGCCCGCCCATCGAGACCTACTGGAGCGACCCCGAGCGCGAACCGGATCCCGCCACCTGGCGCACGGAGATCGACTGGCCGATCGGCTGACCGATCGCCGTCGCGGTCACGGTCCCCCGGCCGGGCGGCGGGCTCCGGGGCCGTCGAAGCCCACGCCCCGGTCACGCAGGCTGACATAGGCGTCGTGGCCGAGGATCAGGTGATCCAGGACCGGCAGGTCCAGCAGGCGGCCCGCCGCCACCGCCTCGGCCGTGAGGTGCAGGTCGTCGGGACTGGGGCTCGGGTCGCCGGACGGATGGTTGTGGACGATGATCAGCCCCGCCGCGTGCTGCCGCACCGCATCGCGGAAGAGCTCCGCGATGCGCACGAGCGCCGTGGAGACGTTGCCGCGATAGACGGTCTCCACGGCGATCACGGCGTTCTTCGTGTTGAGCAGCACGACGCGCAGCTCCTCCCGCTCGAGGCGACCCATCTGGGGCAGCATCCGCGCCGCCAGGTCGGCCGGCCCGCGCACGGTCAGTCGCGCCGTCGGCCAATCGCTGGCAAGGCGCTGGCCGAGCTCGAGGGCGGCGCGCAGCTGCGCGGCACGGGCCGGGCCGAGGCCTGGCAGCGCCTCGAGCTCGGCGCTGCTGGCCGCCGCCAGGCCGGCCAGGCCGCCCAGACGGGCCAGCGCTTCGGTCGCGAGCTCGAGGACGTTGCGTCCACGCGCGCCGGTGCTCCAGACCAGGGCGATCAGCTCCGCCGAGGACAGGCCCGCGGGACCGAAGCGCTCGAGGCGCTCACGTGGTCGTTCCTCTGCCGGCACCTCCCGCAGCGCCCGTGCCGCCGCGCTCGACACGCCCATCCGTCGCACCATCCTCGCCGCGCGTCAGGCTGACCGCTCCCGGGTCCGAACGACGGAGCCCGCCGATTCCTCCGCCATCCGGATCCGGGAGCGGAGCGCACTGTAGGGTCGCGGGCTGCACGGCGGCTCACCGCGGCCATGCCCGACCCTCACCCGGGGCGGGCAGGTCGATCGCTAGGTCGCGGTGCTCGCTGCGAGCGCGGCGAGCGCCACCAGGCCGCCGTTGTAGGCCATGTGCGTGCCCAGCGAGCCCGCCAGCCCACGCCGCTCGTACAGGACCCCGAGCAGCACGGCAGCGGGCAGGATGACCAGGAACTGCAGCAGCACGCGCGCGCCGATCCGGCCCAGGTCGTCGTTCGCCGCGGCCTGCACGTTGAGGATGTGCACGAGGGCGAAGAGCAGGGCCGAGCGGCGAAGCGCGGAGGCGGGCCCCAGGTCCGCCCGCCAGGCGCTGTAGGCGAAGGCGCGGAAGAAGAGCTCCTCGCCGACCGGGGCGATGATCACCGCCCCGACCACGATCGCCAGGCCGAGCGGTCCGCCGCTCAGCTCGGGCAGTTGCGATTCCGGCTCGACCTGCAGCAGCGCGGCCAGCAGCGCGGCCGCGAGCGCGACCGGCACGATGATCGCGAGGCCGGCGACGGCGCCCACCAGGAAGTCGACCACGCGGCCGGCGGAGGGCCCGGGGCGCAGGCGCGCCATGGTCCTCCATGACAGGGCGCCGGTGCGCACGACCAGCAGCGTCAGGGCCGCGAGGTACGAGCCGAACGGCACCAGCACGCCGAGCAGGAACCCGGGAGCCGTCTGCAGGTCCTCCAGGCCCAGCGGCAGCAGCGCGAGGCCGATGAGGTTCGCCAGGGCGAAGGCAAACAGCAGCACGAGCAGCGGCGCCGGGCCGTGGTAGGCCTCGGCCGGTCGGGTGCGGCGCGCCACGACCTGGTAGCCGGCCGCCGCGGCCGAGCCGAGCAAGAGGCAGCCGAGTGCGATCGCCGCGAGGAGCGGGCGCCCTGAGCCGCTGCCCGCAAGGAGCAGCAGCACGAGGAGCGCAACGCCGAAGCCCCCCAGCAGCCACCCAACGACGTAGAGGCCGGCGGCAGGGCGGCCCTCGATGGCGAAGACGTCGCCGCCGGTCGAACCCCCGCGCTCGACGGCCGTCGGCAGGCCGGATCCGCCGTCGCCCAGCTGCGGGACCTGGCCGGCTTCCGCAGCGCCGTCGCGCGGCGGCGAGCCGGGTTCCGCGCGGCCCTGCTCGGGGAAGGGCTCCTCGGGAGGCTCCCCGCTCACCGCCGCCGCGAGCTGCGGCGGGGCGGCGGCCCGTCAGCGGGCACGGCCGTGAGGGGCGACGGGAGCGGCGTCGGCGCCGGCATCTCCTCGGTGCGCTCCGGTCCGGCGGGGCTGGACGCCGCTCCGGCTGCCAGCGCACGAGCCGCCGCCGCGCCGCCGCCGGCGGGCACGATCGCGGGTGCCGGGCTGGCGGGCCGGGCATCGGGAAGGGCCACCGGCCGGGCGTCAGGCAGGGCGAGCGGACGCTCGCTCGGGCGCTCGAAGTCCTTGCCGCAGAAGGCGCACAGGCTCCAATCCAGCTCGATGAGGTGGCCGCAGCTCGGACAGAGTCGGCGCAGGCGGTTGCGGCAGGTCGGGCAGATCAGCCAGTCGGGCTGCACCGCACGGCCGCAGTTGGCGCAGTGGGCCTGCTTCTCGACCTCGACCAGCATCGCCTCCTCGGCCAACGCTCGCTCGTTTGCCTCGGCCACCGTTTCGTGGGGCCGCAGCACGCGGTAGAGGATCCAGGCGAAGACGAAGAGGATCGGCGTGAAGACGATGATCAACGCGGCGGCGAGGTACGGCGCGACCGGGTTCATCGTCCGCTTGCCCATGTCGCGGTAGGCCCAGTAGGCCGTGGCCAACCACATGAGGACGATGTAGAAGCCGACGCCCTTGAGGATCAGCTGGACGGTGTCGTTGGAGAAGAAGGTGCCGACGGCACTCCCGATGGCATCGAGGATCTGCTGCATCGAGTCCGGTGGTCGCCTCCAGCGGGCGGGTCAGGCCGACCCGGTGACGCTCGTGGCTGGCTGTCCCAGCCGCGGCGGAGTGTAGCAGAGGGCCCCACGCGAACCGCCGCGGCCACGCAGCGGCAGCCGGGCCGGACGTCCCTTCACGCCTCGTCG
>DATHCS010000220.1:0-2597 GCA_035319405.1 Candidatus Dormiibacterota bacterium
GGACGTGGACTCGGGGGTCGCGGCGCTCGGGGTCGGCGTGTCCGGCACGGCCTCGCCGGCACGGCCGACGTAGGCGCAGACGGTGTTGACGGGGACGGTCTGGCCCTCCTCGACGATCCGCCGCAGGAGCACGCCCTCCTCGAAGGCTTCGACGTCCATGACCGCCTTGTCGGTCTCGATCTCGAAGAGCACGTCCCCACGTGCCACGGGGTCCCCTTCGCGCTTGTGCCATGCCACGAGCGTGCATTCCTCGGTCATCTGGCCGGGGCGGGGCATGAGGATCGCGTGCGCCATCGTCGGTCCCGCTAGCCGAGGGCTCGCACCGCGTCGACGATCGACGCGGGCCCCGGCAGGAAGGCGCGCTCGAGCACCTCCGCTTGCGGCGAGATGCCGTTGGCAGCGCCCACGCGACCGATCGGCGCATCGAGCTCGTCGAAGAGCGTCTCCTGCACCCGCGCCACGATCTCGTTGACGAAGCTGCCGGTCAGCACGGCCTGGCTGGCCACCACCAGGCGCCCCGTCTTGCGCACCGAGGCCAACACGGTCTCCAGGTCCAGCGGCACCAGGCTGCGCAGGTCGATGACCTCCACGGACAGGTTCGCCTCCGCCAGGAGCGTCTCGGCCGCGGCGAGGGCGTCGAGGACCGCCGGTCCCCAGGCCACCACGGTGGCGTCGCTCCCCGCCCGGGCCACCATCGCCTCGCCGAGGGGCACGAGCTGATCGTCCTCGGGCACGATGCCCTTGCTGGGGTAAAGGGCCTGGCTCTCGACGAAGAGCACCGGGTCGTCGGAGCGGATCGCGGACTTGAGGAGGCCCTTCGCATCGGCCGGCGTGGCCGGGTAGACGACGAGCAGGCCCGGCAGGTGGGTGAAGACGCTCTCCAGCGACTGCGAGTGCTGGCCGCCATAACCTTTCCCGGCGCCGACCGAGGCACGGATCACCAGGGGCACGCGCGCCTGGGCACCACTCATGTAGTGCCACTTGGCGGCCTGGTTGGCGATCTGGTCGGAAGCCATCAGCGCGAAGTCCATGTACATCAGCTCGACCACGGGACGCAACCCGACCATCGCCGCCCCGACGCCCGTCCCGACGAGACAGGCCTCGGAGATGGGCGTATTGAAGACGCGATCCCGTCCGAACGCCTCGAGGAGGCCCTTGGTGAGCTTGAAGGCGCCGCCGTAGTCGGCGACGTCCTCGCCGTACAGGATCACCCGCCGGTCGCGCAGCATCTCCTCGACCAACGCCTCCCGCAGCGCGTCCCGGTAGCTGATGACGCCCTCGGCGCGCCTGGCGACGGGTGGCTCGGCAAGGGTGACCACCACGCGGTCCGGCGGTGGGACCTCGGCGGGGGTTCCGTCGGTGTAGAGGTACGCGAGCAGATCGGCCGGGTCGGGATCGGTCGCGGCGGCGGCTCGCACGGCCGCTCGCCGATGGCGCTCGGCAGCCGCCGCCTCGAGGGCCTGGAGCTCCGCGGCCTCGGCCGCGCCAGCCGCGAGCAGCTGGGCCTTCAGCCGCTCGATCGGGTCCTCGGCACGCCAGGCCGCCTCCTCGTCGCGGGTGCGGTACTCGTTGCGCGGATCGGACAGGGAGTGGCCGTAGTAGCGGTACGTGCTGGCTTCGACGAGGACCGGTCCCTGGCCCTCGCGGCAGAGGGCCGCCGCTCGGGAGACCGCGTCCCGGACCGCCAGCACGTCCATGCCGTTGACCGTCTCGGCGTGGAGCCCGCCCTGCGAGAAGCCCGCGCCACGGCGCGCCAGGTGACGCACGCCCATGACCTCGTCGTCGGTGCGGTGGGTCATGCCGTAGTGGTTGTTCTGGATCAGGTAGATCACGGGCAGTCCGAACGGTCGGGCGGCGAGGTGATTGGTCCACTGCGCCTGGGCCGCCCAGTTGAGCGACTCCAGGACCACGCCGTTGGCGTACGCGCCGTCACCCGCGAAGCAGCAGACGACCCGGTCCTCGCCGCGGTAGCGCAGCGCCATGGCGGCGCCCGTGGCGATGGGCACGCTGCCGCCCACGATCGCATTCGCCCCGAGATGGCCCGTGCTGAAGTCGCCGATGTGCATGCCGCCGCCCCGCCCCCGGCAGTAGCCCTCCTCCTTGCCGAACAGCTCGGCGACGAGGCGGAAGACGTGCTCCTCGAGGGCCGCCGCGACGAGGGCCTGATGGCCGCCGCCAGCTCGTCCGTCGAGTCGGGCCCGCAGCGCCTGGTCCGACATCGCGCGGATGGCGAAGAAGCCCTTGGCCAGTGCGTCGCCGTGGCCGCGGTGCGAGCTGGTGACGTGATCGTCCGCACGCAGCGCGGCGCAGGCCCCCGTCGAGGTGGCCTCCTGGCCGATCGAGACATGCGTCGGGCCGCGGTAGTCGTAGCCCGTCAGGGCCTCGTAGCCGCCCGAGCGGAGCCGCACGATCATCTCCTCCAGTTCGCGGATCGCCAGCATCGTGTCGAGCAGCTCCAGCGCGCCGGCCACGTCCAGCCGGCCGGATGCCAGTTCGGTGGCCGCGTCGCCGCGATAGGCGAACAGCGGGAACGAGCCACAGGACTCCTCGCCGGGCGTGAAGTCGGGCCGGGCGTCGCTGTGATAGGCCGGGTCGAG
>DATHCS010000221.1:0-2368 GCA_035319405.1 Candidatus Dormiibacterota bacterium
GGACCCGGACCGCCTCGTCGAGGGTGGCCACGCAGAGCAGATCGGCGCCGGCCGCGACGAAGGTCCGTGCGGCGACCTCGAGGCCGTGCCCGTAGCCATCGGACTTGACGACCGCCGCCAGGCGCGCGCCGGCCGGCGCCAGCGTCCGCACCGCGCGCAGGTTGGAGGCCAGCGCGTCGGTGTCGATCTCCAGCCAGGCAAGTCGCGGCAGGGGTGGCAGGCCCGCCGCCGCGAGACGGACCTCGATCGGTGGCTCCCCGGTCAGGGTCGGTCCCCCCCGCTGGCGGCGTCGCGATCGGCGCTGAAGCCCAACCGCCCGGCGCCGCGTCGTGCCTCGCGCGCGGCCGCCAGGCGCTTGCGGGCGCGGGCGATCTCGTCGGGCAGGTCCGAGGCCAGCAGGCCGGCGTCGCCGAAGCGATCGCGCACCACCTCGCCCGCGGCACCGTGCAGGTACACGCCGGCACACGCGGCCTCGAACGGCTCGCAACCCTGGGCCAGCAGCGCCCCGACGGTCCCCGCCAGCACGTCGCCCGTGCCCCCGCTGGCGAGGGCCGGGTTCTGCCACGGCGCACGCGAGGTCCGGCCGTCCGGCCCCGCGATGACCGTGCGCGCTCCCTTCAGCACCAGCACCTGTCCCCACACGCCGGCGGCGCGGCGGGTGACGTCGGCGCGCGCCTCGTCGTCGGCCACGAGGTCCGCCTCGGCCGCCGCGGCCAGCTCGGCCGAGCCGGCCTGCAGTCGGCGGAACTCGCCGACATGCGGCGTCAGGACACAGCGGCGCCGCAGGGCCTTGGGCCAGTCAGGCAGGCTGGCCAGCGAGTTGAGCGCCTCGGCGTCCACGCAGGCCGGCGAGACCCCCGCGCCCTCCGTGCCGAGATACGCGCCGACCAGCTCGACGGTCGCCAGGCCCGGCCGCAGCCCGGGACCCAGGATCGCCGCGTCGTGATCGGTGTCCAGCAGCCGATCCAGGGCGGGCTCAGGGTCCACCTCGCCCTCGACCTCCGTCTCGGGGAGCCCCATCGTCACCACCTCGGGCACGCGGCCCGCCGCGAGCGGCTGCAGCGAGGCAGGCACCGCCAGGATCACCAGGCCCGTGCCGGCGCGTCCGGCGGCGCGGGCGGCCAGGAGCGCAGCGCCGAGATGGTCGAGCGAACCGGCCAGCACCAGCAGCTTCCCGAAGGTGCCCTTGTGGCCGCGCTCGGGCCGCTCCGGCAGCAGCGCCGCCACGGCCCGGTCGTCGAGCTCCTGGAGCGGAGGAGGCGTCCTGTCAGCCGTCACCGTCCACCACCTCGTTCGCGGCCTCGCCGACGCCGCTCGTGGCGATCGCACGGAGCCGGTCCATGCGGGCCAGGATGCGCCGCTCGCGATCGTCCAGGCGCGCCTCGATGTCCACCGGGAACACGTAGGCGCCGCCCTCGCTGCGGACGCCGAAGGCGATGGCGACCGCATAGTCGCGCTCGTGGCTGATGGAGAGGGCGATGCGGCCCATGCCCAGCTGCTCGGCGCGTCGGCGGGCGCGGCCCTCGAGCCGCACGGCCGGCTGGCCGGTCGGCAGGCGCACGACCTCGATCTCGCGCCAGCCGACGCCCCGCACGCCGAGCCCGAGGACCTTGCTCACGGCCTCCTTGGCCGCCCAGCGGCCGGCGAACGTCTCCGGCCGATCGCGCACGTAGGCGGCCTCTGCCGGGGTGAGGACGCGACCGGAGAAGCGCGGACCGAACCGTTTCAGGGTGCGGCGGATGCGCGCGACCTTGATGATGTCGATCCCCAGCTCGGTCGTGCCCTCGGGCACAACCGATGGCCCGCCGGCCGGCGATGCGGGATCGGTGCCCGCCATCGAGCGCTACTCGACGGTGACGGACTTGGCCAGGTTGCGGGGCTGGTCCACGTCCGTGCCGCGGGCCACGGCCGTGTGGTACGCGAACAGCTGAAGCGGGATGATCGCCAGCACCGGGCTGAGCGCCTCATGGGTGTCAGGCACCCAGCACACGTCATCGGCGATCTCGGCCATCCCCGCGTCGCCCTCCGTGGCCACGGCGATCACGCGGGCATCCCGGGCGCGGCCCTCCATGACGTTGCTGATCAGCTTGTCGTAGACGTCGGAGCGCGTCGCTACGGCGACCAGCGGACACTCGGCATCGAGCAGCGAGATGGGTCCGTGCTTGAGCTCTCCGGCCGCGTAGCCCTCGGCATGGACGTAGCTCACTTCCTTGAGCTTGAGGGCCCCCTCGAGCGCGGCCGGGTACGTGGACCCGCGGCCGACGAACATGAACCCGCGCGAGTTCACGTACCGGCGCGCCAGGTCCGGCGTCCGCGCGGCCGCATCCTCGAGCGCGCGGGCGGCGGCGCCCGGCAGCGCTCGCAGCGC
>DATHCS010000222.1:0-2438 GCA_035319405.1 Candidatus Dormiibacterota bacterium
CTCGAGACCGGCCAGCGCTTCGCCATCCGCGAGGGCGGCCACACCGTCGGCGCGGGCGCCATCACCCAGATCCTGGAGTAGCCGCGTGGCGAAGCAGCGCATCCGCATCCGCCTCAAGGCCTACGACCACCGCCTGCTGGACCAGTCGGCCCTGCAGATCGTGGAGACGGCCCAGCGCACCGGCGCCGACGTGGTCGGACCGGTCCCGCTGCCCACGCGGATCGAGAAGTTCACCGTGCTCCGCTCGCCGTTCATCGACAAGGACAGCCGGGAGCAGTTCGAGATCCGCACCCACAAGCGGCTCATCGACATCCTCGACCCCTCGTCCAAGACCGTCGACGCCCTGATGCGCCTCTCCCTGGCGGCGGGCGTCGACATCGAGATCAAGATGTGAGGCCGCGGTGAGCATCGGACTGCTCGGCCGCAAGGTCGGCATGACCCAGGTCTTCGCGGAGGACGGCACGCTGGTGCCGGTCTCCGTGGTGGCCGTCGAACCGAACACGGTGACCGCGCTGCGCACGCTCGAGCGCGACGGCTACAGCGCCGTCCAGCTGGGGCGAGGGGCCGCGCGCCGCCTCAGCAAGCCCCGCCTGGGGCAGCTACGCGACCTGCCCCGCGTGCAGGACGTGCGCGAGTTCCGTGTCGACGACGTGAGCGCGTACGAAGTGGGCCAGACGCTGGACGTGAGCCTGTTCGCCGCGGGCGACACCGTCGACGTGGAGGGGGTCACGAAGGGCAAGGGCTTCGCCGGCACGGTCAAGCGCCATCATGCCCGGCGCGGCCCCGAGACGCACGGCTCCGACTCGCACCGCCAGCCCGGCTCCATCGGGGCCGGCACCTTCCCCGGCAAGGTCCTCAAGGGCACGCACATGGCGGGCCACCTGGGGCACGAGCGGCGCACCGTCAAGAAGCTGACCATCGTGCGGGCCGACAGCGCGCGCAACGTGCTGCTCGTGAAGGGCTCGCTGCCCGGCGCTCGCGACGCCCTCGTGCTGATCCGGAAGGCCTGAAATGCCCACCACGATCCTCTACACCAAGCACGGCGAGAAGGCCGGCACCGTGGAGCTGCCCGAGGGGCTCTTCGAGGCGCCGGTCAACGAGGCCGTGCTGCACCAGGTGGTGACGGCCCAGCTGGCCGGCCGGCGCCTCGGCACCCACGACACCAGGACGCGCGGCGAGGTCCGCGGTGGCGGCCGCAAGCCCTACCGCCAGAAGGGCACCGGGCGTGCGCGCCAGGGCTCGCGGCGCGCGCCGCACTTCGCCGGAGGCGGCACCGTCTTCGGCCCGCACCCGCGCAGCTACGCCCAGCGCGTGCCCAACCGCATGCGCCGCCTCGCCCTGCGTGGTGCGTTGACCTCCAAGTTCGGTGACGGCGCGATCAAGGTCGTCAAGGACCTCGACATGGAGGCCATCCGGACGCAGGAGCTGCTGGGCTACCTCGATGCGCTGGAGGCGAACGGCCGGGTGCTCGTCGTGGCCCGTGCACGCGACGAGCGGCTCGAGCTGTCGGCGCGCAACCTGCCCGACGTGGAGGTCATCCTGGCCGATTCGCTCAACACGGTGGCCGTCCTGAACGCGGACCTCCTCCTCATCACCGAGCCCGCCCTGGGCGCCATGGCCGAGGTGTACGCATGACGCTGCAGGCCGCCCAGATCGTCTTGCGCCCCGTCATCAGCGAGAAGTCGATGGACGAGACGCAGCGCGGCAAGTACACCTTCCGCGTCCATTCGGGAGCCAACAAGTTCCAGATCGCAGCGGCGGTGCACGAGCTGTTCAAGGTCGACGTGGTCGGCGTGAACGTGCTCACCACGCACCCCCACGCCAAGCGGCGCTTCAGCCGCAGCCGGGCAAAGGGCATGACCACGCCGTGGCGCAAGGCCATCGTGACCATCGCCGCCGGCCAGAAGATCGAGTTCTTCGAGGGGGTCTAGGGTGCCGCTGCGCAGTTACAAGCCGACCTCCCCGGGCCGCCGGTTCATGACCCGGCCGACCTTCGAGGAGCTCACCACCGACGAGCCCCACAAGCCGCTCCTGGAGCCCCAGAAGCGAGCCTCCGGCCGCAACAACCAGGGTCGCCTCTCGGTGCGCCACCGCGGTGGAGGCGAGAAGCGCTTCTACCGGCGCATCGACTTCAAGCGCGACAAATGGGGCGTTCCGGCACGCCTCGCCACCGTCGAGTACGACCCCAATCGCTCGGCGCGCATCGCGCTCCTGCAGTACGCCGACGGCGCGCGCCGCTACATCCTCGCGCCCGTGGGGCTCGGGGTCGGTGACACGGTGGAGGCCGGACCGGCGGCCGACATCAAGCCGGGGAACAGCCTGCCGCTGGCGAAGATCCCGCTCGGCACGACCATCCACAATGTCGAGATGCGCGCCGGGCGAGGCGGGCAGCTCGCCCGCAGTGCCGGCGCCGGCGTCCAGCTGATGGCGAAGGAGGG
>DATHCS010000223.1:0-2049 GCA_035319405.1 Candidatus Dormiibacterota bacterium
CGCCTCGCGCGCACCGAGCGTGCGCCCGGTCAGGATCAGCTCCATCGCCTTCGCCTTGCCCAGCGCACGCGTCAGGCGCTGCGTGCCGCCCGCGCCCGGCATGACCCCGATCTTGATCTCCGGCTGCCCGAACTGTGCATCGTCGGCCGCAACGATGAGGTCGCAGGCCATGGCCAGCTCGCAGCCGCCACCCAGGGCGAAGCCGCGCACCGCGGCGATGAGCGGCAGGTGGATCCGCCGCAGCGCCTCCCAGCGGGAGAGGGCATCGCCGGCCTCGAGGCTCACTGGCGTGGCCTCGGCCAGCTCCCTGATGTCGGCGCCGGCGGCGAAGGCGCGCTCCCCGGCCCCGGTGATGACGACGGCGTGGCATGCCGGGTCGACGTCCAGCTCCCGCAGCGTCTGGACGAGCTGCCGCAGCGTCTCGGCGTCGAGCGCGTTGAGCACCTCGGGACGGTCGATGGTCACCAGCGCCACCCCTGGCAACGGCGCCCCGTCCAGGCCGGTGGCCGGCCAGGCGACGATCAGGCGATGCGGCTTGCGTGCGGCGGCCACCGGCGTCCTCCTCACGATCCGAGCAACGGCTGACCACAGTATCCACAGAAGATCGTGTCGCGCGGCAGCGGTCCACGACCACAGAACGGGCATCGACGCTCGCTGGCCCCCGCCGTGCGGATGGGCATCTCCGCGGGCCGGTCCGGCGTGCCCGGTCGCGCGGTGGCGTCGACGGCCGCACCGGCCTCGGGCGTCGGGCTCGCCGCGGGATCGGCCAGGCGCGAGCGCAGCGACTCGTAGTCCGGCAAGCGCTTCGCCTCGAACGCCTCAAGCCCCGCTCGGACCTCGTCCGACGCCGAGTGGAGGGTCAGCCAGTCACGGGCCATGCGGATGGTGAGCGACCAGGAGAGGTCCTTCCAGAAGTCGAGCTGGGCCTTGGTGGCGCGCACGATCTCGGGAAGCTTGGCCAGGAGCGCCTCGCACAGGGCCTCGACCGTGGCGTCCAGCTCGGCACGTGGCACGACCCGACTGACGAGGCCCCACTCGAGGGCGCGATGCATGGGGATCTCCTCGTTGAGCAACAGGATCTCGCGGGCGCGCCGGTCGCCGACGAAGAGGGGCAGCCACTGCGTTGCGCCGCCGGAGGGCAGGCTGCCTCGAGACGGCCCCACATGGCGGATGAAGGCGTCGTCCACCCCGACCGCCAGGTCGCAGGCGAGGTTCAGCTCGTTGCCGCCGCCGACGACGATGCCGTTCAGGCGAGCGACCACGGGCTTGGGGCAATCGCGGATGGCATTGATGGCCGCGATGAAGTGGCCCATCCAGGCCCAGTAGTCGTTGGGTCGCTCGAGGAACTGGGCCTGCTCGGCGAGGTCCGCACCGGTGCAGAAGGCGCGCTCGCCCGTCCCCGTCAGCACGACCACGCCCACGCGATCGTCCGCGGCGGCCTGGCGGAAGCAGAGCGCCAGCTGCTCGAGGGTCGGGCGGTCGAGGGCGTTGAGGACGTCCGGCCGGTCGAGGCGCACCGTCGCGCGCCGGCCCGCCACCTCGTAGTGCACGCTCATCCGCCCATCCTCACGCCGGGCCGGCATCGCCGTGCGGATCGTCGCCACCGGCGAGCTGCTGGTCCGGCTCCACGATGACCATCGTGACGATGCCCGGGGCGATCTCGCGGAGCACGCGGGCCGCGGCGCGCATCGGCTCGCTGGCGAGCGCGGCATCGAGTGCCGCCTGATCGTCGAAGACGAGCCGCGCCACGAGGAACAGGTCGCTCTCGCCCAGGGTCCGCACGACGCGGCCGACGCGCAGCGCGCGCAGCCCCGGCACCCGACGCACGAGTGGCAGGTGCTCCGTCTCGTAGCGCCGCAGGAAGGCCGCCGTGGCCTCGGGGCCGCCCTCGGGCCGGCGATAGAGCGCAAGGAGCGTGGTGGACATCAGCGACCTCCCGATGGCTGGGCCGGACGTTGGCCCGCCGCGCCGGGCGGCCGACCGGACATGGCGTCGGTGTCTCCGCCGCTGGGTTCGGCTAGTTCCGTCCGTTCGTCCCACAGCGGGTCG
>DATHCS010000224.1:0-4476 GCA_035319405.1 Candidatus Dormiibacterota bacterium
GCCAGGCGGCTGTGGAAGGCCAGCAGCTCGCGTCCACTCATCCAGGGCTGGTAGCGGAAGAGCTCCGGCAGGTAGCCGATCGCGCGCCGGGCGGCGACATCGCCGAGCGGCCGGCCCAGCACCCGGCCGTCGCCGGCCGTCGGCGCGGTCAGGCCGACGAGCAGCTTCACGGCGGTCGTCTTGCCCGCCCCATTCGGGCCCAGGAAGCCGAAGACCTCGCCACGAGGCACGCGCATCGAGAGGCCGTCCAGCGCGGTCGTACGCCCGTAGCGCTTGACCAGGTTCTCCGTCTCGATGACGGGATCGGCCATGGCCCTGGGAGCGGCAGGCGGGCCCGGCGGCGGGGACGCGCCGGGAGCGGGGCTCGGGATGGACACGGCGTGGACCGACGCGACCCGGGCGCGGCGTGGCCGCGAGCCGTCCTACTCGGCCGGGGCGCCTTCGGTTTCGCCAGCGGCGGCCTCGGCCGCCGCTTCGCCCTCAGGCACCACCTCGACGACCTCCTCGGCCGCCACGGGCACCTCCTCCACGCGCGGCGGTTGCACGCGCGCGAGGGGCTCGTCCGCGTCGGTCACGATGGTGATCCGCTCGGGCACCTGCAGGTCGCTGACGTGCAGCATCGCCTCGAACGTCTCCAGGGGCGTGACGTCCAGCTCGAGCGCGGAGGGCACGTCAGCCGGCAGCGCCCGCACCTTCACCGTGTCGAGCAGGTGGAGCAGGGTGCCGCCGAGCTTGCTCACGGCATAGGACTCGCCGTTCATGACGACGGGCACGTCCACGGTCATCTCCTCGGTCATCTTGACGAGGAAGAAGTCCACGTGCAGCGGGCGCCGCGTGACGGGGTGCTCCTGGACGCCGTAGACCATCACCGGCTGCGCGCGCTCATCATCGACCTTGAGGTCCACCAGCGCGTTGCGCCCCGTGTGGCGGCGAAGCTGGTCGAACTCGCGCGCGTCGACCACCAGCGCCTCGGAGGCGTGACCGTGGCCGTAGACGACGGCCGGCAACTGGCCGTTGCGGCGCAGCTGGGCGACGGCCTTGCCGGTGATTGCGCGATGGTGCGCCACGAGTTCGGGGCGGGTGCTCACGGCGGTGGGACCTCTCGGGAGGCACGGCGGTCGGCGGGACGCGCCGGCAGCTTGGGCGGGTGAGTGGGCGCGAATCGTACCAGACCGCGCCGATGTGCCATCCTGTCGCGCGATGTCGGCCACTATCTTGATCGTCGAGGACGAGTACGCCGTGGCCCGCGGCGTGCAGTACGCGCTCCAGCAGGAAGGCTACGCGGTGACCGTCGCGCGCAGCGGCGAGGAGGGCCTCGAGTTCGCCACCTCGCAGGCGCCGGACCTCGTGATCCTCGACGTACGCCTGCCCGGCATGGACGGTTTCGAGGTCCTGCGGCGCATGCGCGCCGTGGGATCCAAGGCGCCGGTGCTATTCCTCACTGCCCGCGACGACGAGGTGGACAAGGTCATCGGCCTCGAGCTCGGCGCAGACGACTACCTGACCAAGCCCTTCGGGCTGCGCGAGCTGATGAGCCGCATCAAGGCCCTCCTGCGACGCGCCTACGGCGACCTTGCCGACGCCCAGGGCGGTCGAGTCATCCGCCACAAGGACCTGGTCATCGACCTGGAGCGCCGCCGGGTCCAGCGCGGCCAGCGGCGCATCAACCTCACCGCCACCGAGTTCGACATCCTGCGCCACCTCGCCTCGCGGCCGGGACGGGTCTACTCGCGCTCCGAGCTGCTCGAGCTCATCCGCGACTACGAGGCGCTGGACCAGGACGAGAAGACGATCAACGTGCACGTGAGCCATCTGCGCGAGAAGCTCGAGGACGATCCCGGCGAGCCGGCCTTCATCCTCACTGTCCGAGGGGCGGGATACGCCTTCGCGGAACGCTGAGACGCAGCCTCTGATGATCCGGCGGCATCTGCGTCCCAGCGCGCCCTCCACAGTCCGCACCCGGCTCGTGCTGGCCTTCGCCGGCGTGCTCACCTTCGCCCTGCTGCTGGTGGTCATCGCCCTGCCCAGCCTGCTCGACGGCTACTTCGCCCAGCAGGAGCGCAAGAACCTGGAGGATCGGGCGCGGGTGGTGGCCGCCCTCATCCGCCTCCAGCTGGCGGACGCCCAGGCGCTCGACTCCAGTTCGCCCCGGGCGATCGTGCTGGCCACCAACCCCCCCACGATCGCGCCCGGTGTGCTCAAGGCGCTGGGTGATCCCGAGGACCCCAACAGCCTCATCAGCAGCGTCACGGCCCTGGTCGCGCAGGCCGACCTCGACCTCTCCATCGCGCCCGACGCCGAGCACCCCGAGGACGTCCTCTACCGCGCACAGGTCGCCTACAGCCCCGATCAGCCGGTCGCGGGCCAGGAGCGCGACAACATCGACTTCACCTACAGCTTCACCGTCGAGGACCCCTGGTGGTCGCAGTTCTCGAGCCTCAGCCCGGCCCGGCTGTTCACGCTCACGCTGGCCGACCCGTACACCTTCCGCGCCCAGACGTTGCGCGACGTGGCAGGGGTCCTGTTCGCCGCCGCGCTCGTGGCGCTCATCGTGGCGGTGCTCGCTTCGGTCCTCATCGCGCAGCGGCTGACGACCCCCATCCGCCGCCTGACGCGCGCCTCCAGGGCCCTCGGCGAGGGCGACCTGACGGCGCGCGTGCCGACACCCGTCAGCGGCTCACCCGAGATCAGCGAGCTGGCGACCTCCTTCAACCGCATGGCCGAGCGGCTGGAGGAGTCGATCGAGGTCATCCGCAAGGATCGCGATCGGAGCCGCGACTTCCTGGCCGACGTAAGCCACGAGCTGCGCACGCCGATCGCCGCGCTGCGCACCTTCAACGAGCTGCTGCAGGAGGGCGCAGCCGACGATCCCCAGGCTCGCCAGGAGTTCCTGGAATCGAGCCACCGCCAGATCGAGCGACTGGACTGGCTGGCGACCAACCTGCTCGAGCTGTCCAAGCTGGATTCGGGGCTCGTCGCGCTCGACCTGCGGCCCGACGACCTGAGGGCCGTCGTGGAGGCGGCCGTGCAGCAGAACGACGAGGCCGCCCGGCGCAAGGGCGTCGAGCTGACCATGGAGCTGCCCGCCGAGCCGCTCCGCCTGCGCCACGATCCACAGCGCATGGGCCAGGTGGTCGGCAACCTCATCGCCAACGCCGTGAAGTTCACGCCATCCGGCGGACGCGTCACGGCCGGCCTGGAGACCGTCCCCAACGGCGCGACGATCCGCGTCCGGGACACGGGGGTGGGCATCCCGTCCGATGAGCTGCCGCACGTCTTCGAACGCTTCTATCGCGGCGCGCAGGCCAACGAGGAGCGCGGCAGCGGCTCCGGCCTGGGACTGTCCATCGTGCGCTCCATCGTGGACATGCACGGTGGGACGGTGACGCTCGAAAGCACGCCGGGCGTCGGCACGGAGGCCATCGTGTTCCTGCCGCGCGAGGTGACGCAATCTTCACCTCAGCCATGACCGACCCTGAATCCGGCTCTGCCACGCTGACGGGCGTCGGCGAGCCTCTCCCATCTCGCCGACCTCGACCCTCGCACGCCGCCGCGTCCCCGACCACGCGACCAGGAGCCCAGCCCGCATGACCGAGCCCAACCTGCCGGGCCAGCCCGGCCCGTCGGAGCCCCAGCCCGACGAGCCGACAGGACCCACGCCTCCGACGTCCGACATCCCGGCGTTCACGCCGCCTTCGGCCCAGCCGCCCGCCGTGCCGCCGCTGGCGCCCTTCGAGGCGCCGACCGAGGCGATCCCGACGCCGGGACCGGCGGCCTACACGCCACCTGCCGACGTCCGCCCCACGTGGACCGCCGAGGCGGTCGGACCGGCCGAGCCGGTCACGCCGAGCCACTGGCTCGAACCACCGACGTCGACTCCGGCGGTCGTCCCGGCACCGGCTGCGCGTTCGGGCAGCGGTGGCCGCCTGGCCGTGATGCTGCTCAGCGTGGCCTTGCTGGCGGCCGTCTTCTCGTCAGCCGGCACGTACGCCCTGTTGCGTGCCTCAGGCTCGATCGGCCAGACGGCATCCCCCGCCCCGACGACCAACGCCAGCAGCACCAGCTCGACGACGGTCACCATCGACGAGCAATCGGCCATCACGAACGCCGCGGCGGCGGTCAGCCCTGCGGTCGTCACCATCACCAGCACGCAGGCCCAGGGCGCCAACCCCTTCGGCAACCAGATCCAGACCGGCGTCGGCTCCGGGATCCTCTACGACGCCAGCGGCTGGATCGTCACCAACCGCCACGTGGTCTGCGGTGCGGACAGCCTCACGGTGACCCTGAAGGACGGCCGTCAGTTCACGGGCAAGACCTACGGCACCGACACGCTCACCGACCTCGCCATCGTCAAGATCGATGGCACCGGCCTGCCGGCCGCGCCCATCGGCGACTCCGCCAACCTCAAGCCGGGCCAGCTGGCGGTCGCCATCGGCAGCCCGCTGGGCGACTACACCAACAGCGTGACCGCCGGCG
>DATHCS010000225.1:0-4970 GCA_035319405.1 Candidatus Dormiibacterota bacterium
GCGCCAGCGGGCGATCCGCTATTGGCTGACGCGCACCATCATCTCGCTGGGAGTGCGCTGCTACCTCCGGGTGACGCCGCCCAGCGGCCTCGATCGCCTACCTCCCGCGCCCTTCGTGCTCTGCTTCAACCACCTCAACTGGGTCGATCCATTCGTGGTCCTGACCGTCTGGCCGCAAGAGCCCAAGCTGTACATCTACGGCCCCAAGGAGGCCGACATGCACCGGGGCTGGCGCAATCGCCTCATCACCTGGACGGGGATGGCGGTGCCCTTCAACCCCGCCAAGACCAACCTGCTGGCCTCGACCCGGCGGGCCACCGCCGTCCTGGAAGCCGGCCGCGTGCTGGCCATCGCGGGAGAGGGCCGCCTCTCCGAACGCGAGGACGTGGTCATGCCCATCCACGAGGGCGCGGCCTTCCTGGCGATCCGGGCCGGCGTGCCGATCGTGCCCCTTGCCATCAACGGCACGCGCTGGCTGAGCTTCGGGCGCAGCGTGCGCGTCCGCCTGGCCGAGCCGATCCCCACGGCTGGCCTGCGAGCCGATCGGGCCACGCTCGAGGCGACCACCGCCCGCCTGCACGCCGCCCTGAGCGAGCTCGTCCGCGACTACCCCACCGGGCCTGTGCCGGGACGCGTCGGACGGTGGCTGACCGACGTCTTCAACGAGCGACCCTGGCTGGCCAGCGAGCGCCTCGACGAGGCAGCGGACCCCGGTCCGAGCTCCGGGCCCATGGGATAATCCCGCCCATCCCTGGCCGCCGCCCGCTCCCAGGGCGGACGGCCAGCCGCAGCGAGGTGGTCCGTGAGCACGACGGGTCTGGCCCCCGATCCGCAGGAGTACCGGCGCCGGCTCGACGAGCAGCCCGATACACAGATCGACGCGTGGGCGATCGAGCTGATGCGCGACCTCTCGATCCGCCTCGGCGTTCGCCGCGTGCTGGCAGACTTCCGTGCCGCGGCGCACCTCGACGAGCGCGAGCTGGAACGGGTCTACGCGGCGGGCGGCGGGCAGCCTGCCACGATGGGGCGGACGGCCGACGGCGAGCTCATGGTGCCCGCCATCGCCCTCCACTTCCTCGTGCCCGGCCTGCGGAGCCAGGTGAAGGACGCGAGACGGCGGCTCATCGACTACCTCGTGGGCAACTTCCACGAGCTCGTCTACACCTGAGCCCCCGCGGCGTCCCGCCGCGGGGGCTCGGCGCTGGCTGGGCGCGATCCGGGTCGTCCATCCCTTCCCCAGCCTCCTCGTCGCCGGCCTCACGGCGGCCTTCGCGCTCCTCGCCGGCGGCGACGGGGCCCTTGCGCTCGCGCTGGCCGGCACGATGCTCGCCCTGCAGTTCTCGATCGGGGCGGCGAACGACCTGCTCGACGAACGCCACGATCGAGTGGCCAAGCCGGCCAAGCCCCTCCCGGCGGGACTGATCGGCCGCCGCGCGGCTCAGGGCATCGCCGTGGGCGGCGGGATCGTCGGCCTGGCCGCTGCCGCCCTGCAGGGAACGGCCGTCCTGTCCGTCGCGCTGGCCGGGTACGCGCTGGGCCTGCTCTACGACCTCGGCCTGAAGCGGACGCCCTGGGGGTGGCTTGCCTTTGCCTTCGCGCTGCCGCTGGTGCCCGCCTTCGCCTGGCTGGCCGCCAGCGGTGAGCTCCCGCCCCGGTTCGGCCTGCTCGCGGGGCTCGGCCTCCTGGCGGGTGCCGCCCTCGCCGTGGCCAACGGGCTCGTCGACCTGCCGGGTGACGCCGCCTCCGGCTCGCGTGGCGTGGCCGTGTCACTCGGCCGGCGAGGCGGCCTCGCCCTGGTGGTGGTGGCCGAGACGGCAGTGGCGTTCGTCGTGGCGGTGACGTTGCTCGCGCCCGGGGAGGGGACGGCGACGATCCCAACGTGGCTCGTCGGTGCCGCCGTCCTCGGTGGCTCGACCTGCTGCATCGCCGGATGGCGCCTCTCGGCGGATCCCGCGGCCCGCCGTCGGGAGGCGGGCTGGGAGCTGCAGGCGGTGGGGCTCGGCCTGCTCGCGCTGGGCTGGTTCGCCGGTCAGCCCGGCTGAGGTGACCGGCTAGCCCTTCGGCTCCATCGAGCGCACCAGGGCGATCGCGTTCTCCAGCTTGAGCTTGGCGATCGTGAGGTACTTGGCCAGGTTGCCGCGATCGACCTCGCCGATGCCGGTGAGGGCGCCCGGCGAGCCGAGCACATCGACGAGCTCGTCGAGCGCCTCGGCGAGGTGGCCCTTCGCGTCCAGCAGCGAATCCTCGCGAATGGGCTGTGGTGGCCGCACGCCGGTCCAGGCGGCTTGCGCTTCGGCCGCGGCCTGGGATTCGGGCGCGGCCCCCTCGGCTGGCGGGGCGCCACGCCCGCGGCGCGGCTGCGGGCCGCCGTCGGCGCGTGCCGGGCGACCCTCGATGCGCTCGCGCAGCTTGACCAGGCTCAGCTCGCCACGGGCGACCTGCTCGGCCAGGCGGCGTCGCTTGCGACCGTCCTCGACCTTTAGCAGCTCGTACGCATGCGAGAGCGTGTCTTTGCGCAAAGACACGAGCTGCTTGATCTCGGGGGGCGCGTCGGCGAGGCGCAGGCGGTTCTCGATGTAGCCCTTGTCCTTGCCCAGCTTCTGGGCGAGCTTGCGCAGGCTGTAGCCGTGGTCGTGGGTCATGCGCTCGTACATGAGCGCCTCGTCGAGCGGCGAGAGATCCTCCCGCTGCAGGTTCTCGATGATGGCGATCTCGAGCGCGGTGTCGTCGTCGATCTCCTCGATCATCGCCGGGATCGTTTCGAGGCCCGCCTTCTTGGCCGCTCGCCAGCGGCGCTCCCCGGCGATCAGCTGGTAGCGGCCCCCGGCCTGCGGTCGCACGAGGATCGGCTGCAGGACGCCGTGCTCGCGCATCGACGCGGCCAGCTCGTCGATCGTGGCCTCGTCGATGGAGAGACGCGGCTGCTGCGGATTCGGATCGATGCGCGCGATGGGGACAAGCCGGCTGCTGGTCGCCCGACTGGAGGCCTCGGGCGCGAGGAAGCTGATGATGGTCGGCGAGAGCTCGCGCTCCTCCGAGAGGCGCCGCGCGGCGGTGCCCCGGAAATCAGGCCTGGCCAAGGTCGATCACCTCCCGAGCCAGCTCGCGGAAGGTGCGAGCCGCCTCTGACGAGCTGGCGTAGGCGGTGACCGGACGTCCGGTCAGGGGAGCCTCGCCCAGCTTCACGGTCTGGCGGACGATGCTGTTGAAGACGTGGTGGTCACCCAGTTCGCGCAGCTCGTCGAGCATCTCGCGTCCCAGGATGGTGCGCCCGTCGTAGAAGGTCGGCAGCAGGCCGAGCACTCGGAGGTCGCGGTTGAGGCCCTTGGCCCGGATCTGGTTGATGACCTTGACCAGGGCGGTGAGGCCCTTCAACGCGTAGTACTGCGTCTGCACCGGGATGATCACGCTGTCCGCGGCGACGAGGCCGTTGATGGTCAGCAGGCCGAGCGTCGGCGGGCAGTCGATCAGCACGTAGTCGTAGTGGTTGTGCGCCCAGCCGTCGAGGGCCTCGCGCAGCGCCTGTTCGCGACCGATGGCCGTGAAGAGCTCCACTTCGGTGGAGGCCAGCTCCAGCGTCGACGGCGCGACGTCGATGCCCGGCGTCTGGGTCGGCAGCACGACCTCGTCCATCGTGGCGCGACCATCGGCCAGCACGTCGGCCATCGAGCGCTCGACCGTGCCCAGGTTGATGCCCAGGCCGACGGTGAGGTTCGCCTGCGCGTCCATGTCGACGCAGAGCACGCGGTACCCCTGCTCGGCCAGAGCGCCGGCCAGGTTGATCGCGGTGGTCGTCTTGCCGACGCCGCCCTTCTGGTTCGCGATGGCGATCACGTCCGCCACGGGGGCCTCACCTCGATGCTGCTTGGGCCATTGGGACTCGACACGCGGTCGCGGAGGCGATGCGGAATCTACTCCACGGGATCGCGCTGCGGTACATGGAGTTTTCCACACTCGGCGCGAGTTGTTCACCGCGCATGTGGATATCCGCGCCCGCACGTGGAAAACGAGCGCATCGTCGTGGCGGCGCGGTAGCATGGCCGCGCGCCCGGCCCGGCCCGCAGTGGAGGCACCCGTGACGAGCAACCGCGAACGGATCGAACAGCTGCGCACGCTGCGCGAGCAGTCCCGGCGGGGCGGCGGCGAGCAGCGCATCGAACAGCAACACGCGCGCGGGAAGCTCACCGCGCGCGAGCGACTGGAGCTGTTGCTCGATCCGGGTTCGTTCGTCGAGCTCGATGCGTTCGTCACGAGCCGCGCCTCGGAGGGCGCGACCGGCATCGAGGAGGAGCGCTACCTCACCGACGGCGTCGTGAGCGGCTACGGCAGCATCGACGGGCGCACGGTCTTCGTCTTCAGCCAGGACTTCACGATCTTCGGCGGCTCCCTCTCGGAGGCCCACTCCGAGAAGATCTGCAAGGTGATGGACCTGGCCATGAAGGTCGGCGCGCCCATCATCGGGCTCAACGACTCCGGCGGCGCGCGCATCCAGGAAGGCGTCGTCTCACTCGGTGCCTACGCGGACATCTTCCTGCGCAACACGCTCGCCTCGGGTGTCATCCCGCAGCTCTCGGTCATCCTGGGCCCGTGTGCGGGCGGAGCGGTCTACTCGCCGGCCATGACGGACTATGTCTTCATGGTGAAGAACACGAGCTACATGTTCATCACCGGGCCCGACGTCATCAAGTCGGTTCTGGGGGAAATTGTGACCCAGGAGGAGCTGGGCGGCGCCATGACCCATGCCTCCAGGAGCGGTGTGGCTCATTTCGCCTGCGAGAGCGAGGTCCACTGCATCGAAGAAATGAAGCGCCTCCTGAGCTTCCTCCCCGACAACAACATGGAGGATCCTCCGGTAATTCCCTGTACCGATCCGGTCAATCGGACAGATCCTGCCCTGGATTCCATCATCCCCGACAATCCCATGGGACCCTTCGACATGAAGGACGTCATCCGTTCCATCGTGGACCATG
>DATHCS010000226.1:0-8184 GCA_035319405.1 Candidatus Dormiibacterota bacterium
GCGGAGATCTCGCCTCCCGACGCCCGGACCGCGATCGAGGCCCTGCTCGACGGCCTGGTTCGGAGCGGGCGACTGGCCCAGCACGGTGATCGGCTGGTGATCCCGGGTCACACCGAGGACCTGCCACGCGAGCTCTCCGCGGCGATGGGGAGGCTCGAGGCCCTGCTCGACGCGGCCGTGCCGCCCCCCCTGGGCGAGGCCGCCAGCGCTGCCGGCTGCCCGCCTGACGGGGTCCGCCGCCTGGCAGCCGAGGGTCGCATCGTGCGGGTCGGCGACGATCTCGCCTACGCCGCTCCAGCGTACGCGCGCCTGGAGGCGCTTGCCATGCGGCTCGCCGGAGTCGGCCCGCTCACGCCCGCCGCGCTACGCGACGCGAGCGGCACCAGTCGGAAGTACGCGCTGGCCATCCTCGAGGAGATGGACGGTCGCGGGCTGCTCCGCCGCGGGCCGGACGGTGGCCACCGCCTCGGGCCCCGCGCCCCCCGCTCAGTGGGGGACCCGAACGCGACCTGAGCCCCGCCGATCAGGCCTTGCTGGCCGCTCGCCGGCGCCCGCGGTTGGTGCGGCGATCGGGCGTCATGAGCCCCACCACGAAGCCGCTGCCATGCTTGCGGACCGCGATCTCGACGCCCTGGTCGGCGGCCACGCGCAGCAGGCGCTGACGGATCGTGAGCGGCTTGTCGGCCGCTCCGAGCGCCACCTCGAAGACGTCGTCCGGGCCCTTGAGATCGCCGATGAGGCGGGCGAACTGACGTTGCTGCCGTTCACGCGGCGTGAGCGCCTTCCGTGGTGCGCGCTGGGGCTTGTCCATGAGCGCGCGGTCGACGCGGCGGATCTTGACCATGTACGAGCTCTCCGATCTCTGGGCGCGAGGCGCCCGGACGGCTGCGGGGCGCGATGCACCCGAATGGCGCTGGGGCGCCGGTCAGGTGGGGGTGATCGGCGCGACGATACGCGGGCGGGCCCGGCGCTCGCAAGTCCGTCTCAATCCGGCCCGCCCAACCTCGTTTCCGGTCGGCCGCCGATCGACGAGCGCTAGGCTAGGCTGGCCACGGAGGTGGCCGCCATGCAGATCGGGATCATCGTGCCCCAAGGCTGGACCGGCGAGTTCGACGGGTGGGATGCGCGCCGCGCTTGGCAGCGCTCGGTCGGGGTGGCGCAGGAGGCCGAACGGCTCGGCTTCGAGTCGATCTGGCTCTTCGACCACTTCACGACCGTCCCCCGCCCGACCGACGAGCTGACCTTCGAGTCATTCACCGCCCTGAGCGCGCTGGCCGCCGTGACGCAGCGGGTCCGGCTGGGCCACATCGTGATCTGCACGGCGTTCCGCAACCCCGCCCTGACGGCCAAGATGATCAGCACCATGGACGTCATCAGCGGTGGCCGCATGGAGCTCGGCATCGGCGCCGGCTGGAAGCGCGACGAGTGGCTGGCCTACGGCTACAGCTTCCCGGGCACGCGCGAGCGCCTGGCGCTGCTGGCCGATCACCTCGAGGTCATCACCCGCATGCTGCAGCCGGGTCGCCACGTACACGCCACCTACGAGGGCGGGCTGGCCACCGTGCGCGACGCCATCAACGTGCCCAAGCCGCTGCAGTCGCACCTGCCGATCATGGTCGGCGGCAACGGGCCACAGGTCACCTGGCGCCTGGCGGCACGGCTTGCCGACGAGCTCAACGTCGACGGCATGTCGCCCGCGGAGGTCGAAGCGGCGCTGCCAGTCATTCGTGACCGCTGCGAGGAGATCGGACGGGACCCCGCCACGCTGCGGGTCAGCGTGCACGTCTGGGGCGGTTCCTCGCCGCCGCCCGGGCCGCGCCGCGTCGCGCTCCTGCGCGACTATCGGGACCTCGGCCTGTCGCGCGTCGTCTCCCTCTGGCCGGGCACCGCCGACGACCCGGCGGCCCTCGAGGCGCTCGCGGCCGACGCCCGCGAGGCGGGCGCGGAGATGGCCGCTTGATGATCGTGCCTCAGCGCCGATAGCCCCTCGCCGGCCGGTCACCGTTGAGCGCGCGGGCGCGCGCCACCAGCTGGGCCTCGGTGAGCCGGCGTGCGGGTTCCGTGCGCAGCTCGCGCTGCCGGCCGTGGTGCTCGTCGAGATGACGCAGCGTGACGGCCAGGCGATAGCGCATGGTGCCCGACCCCAGGATCTCCACGTCGCCCTCGGCGGGGATGCGCGCGGCGACCTGGTCGAGATAGCGACGCACGTGCTCGAGTCGGCGCGGTTCACCGGCCGTCTGCGGCGCACCGCCCCCGCCGTGCAGCAGGCCGCCTTCATGGCGAACGTGGCCCGTCGATCGGTGGTGGACGGGAACGTCCGAGACGACCCGCTCCAGGCCGGGCTCGGCGCCCCAGTGCACGATCGTCGCGGCGCGGGCATCGACCCACACGACCGTGCACGGGACGGCCTCATCCCCTCGATCCGAGTGCGGTGTTCGGTTGGCCGCGGCGCCGCGCGCGGGTGCTCCAGTCACGAGCGGGCCCAGGCCGGGCGCCGATCGAGGTCCTCGGCCAGGTCGGCGTAGCGGACGTTCCCGGCGCGCTCCCAGGCGGTGCGATCGACCCGCACGCAGAAGCGGTGACTGCCGGCGTTGAAGGTGATCTCCGGGTCCTCACGCAACGCGTGATCGGCGAACAGCGGCAGGTCCCACAGGGCACCCGCAGCCGGCAGGGCGCCCAGCTCGCAGTCGGGCGCGAGCTCCTCCAGCTCGTGCTCCGTGAGTAGCGCCACGTGCCCGCTATCGAGCACGCTGCGGGACTTGACCAGGTCGAGGTGATCGGCGGCCTCGAGGACCAGCAGGGCCCGGCGTCCATCCGCCGTGGTGACCACGACGACCTTCGCGAAGGCGTGCGGATCGACGTGCTCGGCGCGCGCCGTCTCCAGGGCGGTCACCGTCGCCGGGTGCTCATGGACCTCGTACTCGACGCCCTCGGCCTCGAGCCAGTCGATCAGCGCCTGGTGCGGCCCGGCGAGGGCCTCGGTTCGTTGGGATCGCATCACGTGCCTCCCATCCGGCACCTGTGGAGCGACCGATCCCGTTGGCGCGGGGCCGAGGCCGCCCCGGACCATCATGGTGCGGGAGCCGCGCCGGGGCATCGTCCGGAGGTCGGCAAGCCCGTGTGCCGAACGGCCCGACCGATCGCGCGCCCCCTCTTGTCCTCGAGGGCGGCGGCTCAGCCCTCCACGGTCAGGCCGCGCTCGGCAAGACCACGCCTGACCTCAGGCAGACCATCGGGACGGGCCACCTCGTCGCTGTCGTGACGCTCCCAGGGCACCCCCTGCGCGTCGAGCACACCCTGGGTGGCAGCGGCATCGGACGTGGTCAGCATCAGCGTCCCGTCCGTGTCCTCGGCAACGCCCACGATCCCCGTGATGTTGACCCCCAGTCGCCCGAGCGCTGTGGCCAGCTCGCCGAGCGAACCCGGTCGATCGGGCAGGCGGACGGTGAACCAGATGGCCATGGCGCTCCTTCGGTGGGCACGCACGCCCGCTCGGACGACGAAACGCCCGAAGGAACCGCGCGCCCCGTGACCCTTGAGACGATCTCAGGTCAGGTTCGCTGCTGCTCCTTCGGGCACCTTCAACGCTACGGCCCGGCCGCCCGACAGGTCAACGGACTTTTCCACCAAATGAACGGGTTCGGGCGCCCGGTTATCCACCGTCCCGCACTGGCCCGTGGATCGGCTGTGGACCGAGGCCGCCGGGGGCCAGGCCGGCCCTGCTACGCTCGGCCCGTGCGCATCGCGACCTGGAACGTGAACTCGCTGCGCGCCCGGCTCGCCAAGGTCGAGGGCTGGCTCGCGGCAGCCGGCCCGGACGTGCTCCTGATGCAGGAGACGAAGCTCGCCGACGATGCCGCGCCGCTGATGCCGTTCGGCATGGCGGGCTACGAGCTCGCTCATCACGGCGAGGGTCGCTGGAACGGCGTCGCCATCGCCTCTCGCATCGGGCTGGCCGACGTGGAGCCCAATTTCGGCCGCGGCCCCCTGCGGCCGACGGCGAGCGCGGACGTGCACGACGACGAACCGGGCGCGGAGGCGCGCATGATCGCCGCGACCTGTGGCGGGGTGCGGATCGTGAGCGTCTACGCGCCGAACGGGCGCGCCCTCGACACGCCCTTCTACGCGGCCAAGCTGGCATGGTACGCGGACCTCCTGGCCTGGCTACAGCGGGAAGCCGACGCGCGAGGCGACCTGGTGCTCGGCGGCGACCTCAACGTGGCGCCGACCGACCTCGACGTGTACGACCCCGCCCAGTACGTGGGCACCACCCACACCTCGGGCCCCGAGCGGGCGGCCTTCGAGGCATTGCTCGAGTGGGGCCTCGTGGATGCGTACCGGCTCAAGCACCCGGAGCCCGGCCGCTTCACCTGGTGGGACTACCGGGCGGGCAACTTCCACAAAGGCCTGGGCATGCGCATCGACCACCTGCTGGTGACGCGCTCGGTGGCGGCCCGCCTCGTCGCCGCCGAGATCGATCGCGACGCGCGCAAGGGGCCGACGCCCTCGGACCATGCGCCGCTCTGGATCGACCTGGCCGACTGACTCTCCAGCCGGCCCACCCGGGCGGCGGAACCCCCTCCGAGCGGCGCGCCACCTGGCCCGCGCGCCCCGGGCCATCCGGCCCGCGGCGACCCGGCGATGTTGCGGGTACGCTGTGGCGCGCCCGGAACTGAGAGGTTTCCTGCCGTGACACGCCGTACCCCTACCCCGCCCACGAGCCGGCGGACCCGACGCGCCGCCCAGCGCACTGCCCGCCAGGCGGCCCGCGAACGCGAGCTCGCCCGTAGCCGCGGCGGTTGGAACCTGCCCGGTTCGCCGCTGGTCTGGCTGTCGGTCGCCGGCGTCGCCGTGGCCGCCGTCATCGTCGGCGTGCTTCTCTTCGTCAACCGACCGGCCAACGCGCAGGCCATCAACGCACCGATCCTGACCTCGCCGCCCGAGCTCGTCAGCGGGCGGACCCTGGGCAAGGCCGACGCGCCGGTGACGATCGACGTCTGGGCGGACTTCCAATGCCCCGGCTGTGGCCAGTTCACCCGCCTCGTGGCGCCACAGATCGTCGACAACTACGTCACCCCGGGCAAGGCCAAGATCGTCTACCACGATTACGCGTTCCTCGGCCAGGAGTCCGTCGACGCGGCCGTGGCGGCTCGCTGCGCCGAGCAGCAGGGCAAGTTCTGGGCCTACCACGACTACCTCTTCGCCAACCAGTCCGGTGAGAACCAGGGAGCGTTCTCGCGGGACCGCCTGCTGCAGATCGCGGCGGCGGTGGACCTGGACAAGACGGCCTTCACGAGCTGCCTCGACGACCCGGCCACGTTGCAGGCCGTGCAGGCCGAGACCCAACAGGGGTACCAGCAGGGAATCACGGGCACGCCGACCATCTACGTCAACGGCGTCAAGCAGGACAGCTACGACTACCCGACGGTGAGCGCCTCCATCGACGCCGCGCTCGGGACCGGCTCGCCGTCGCCCTCCACGAGCGGGGCCACGCCCACGCCGAGCCCCTCCCCGACGCCCGCTGGCTCGCCGACGCCGAGCGGCTCGTGATCGATCGATCCCGGGCGTGACCGGCCTCCGCGAGCGCCGCCTTGGCCTGGTCATCGCCGGGCTGGCCCTGGCGGGCCTGCTCATCTCGATCTACCTGACCCTGACCAAGCTGAGCGGGACCCTGCCCGTGTGCGGACCGCTCGGGGGCTGCGAGACCGTCGATGCCAGCCAGTGGAGCGAGATCCTGGGGATCCCGACCGCAGCGTTCGGCATCCTCTACAGCGCCGTCGCCGGCGTGCTGGGCCTGGCCTGGTGGCGCAACGGCGATCGGCGAGCGCTCCTCGCCGCGTACGCCATGGGCCTGGCCGGGCTGCTCGTCGAAGCCTTCCTGGTCTACCTGCAGCTGTTCGTCATCCACGCGGTCTGCGTGTGGTGCGCGGCGTACGGAGCCACGGTGATCCTGGGCTGGCTGGTCGTCGTGCTCGCGTTGCGCCGGAGTCCGGCCTAGCGGACCAAGGCGAGAGGCGCTCCCATGTGCGCTTGGCAGCTGGTCTCACGTCGTCGACGGCGACTGCCCCTGACTTGGGCTGGAGCAGGGGGGCCCGGGTGGGCCGAGCACTGGGCTATCGCTCACCGCCGCGCTGTCGCCGAACAGGATGATCCACTTCGGAAGCGCACGCAACTGCTGCGCCAGCAACACCTCGGATGGGCGATCCTGAGCGACCACCCGCACAGTCCACGGGAGCGGCGGGAGGCCACCTGAGCCGGGTCGTACAACGGCGCCGTCGTCACAACCAACGACGGCGGCCCGAAGGCCATTGATTTCGATGATCACGGTCGGGCCACCGCGATTGTCAATCCACAGTGCGTCGCCGGAGCCAATCGATGGCGGTGGGCTTGGCGCCGCGCACCCCGCCGCGATCACACCCACCAGGCCGACACGCATGATCCAGGCGCGTACCGAGCGCCTCGTCACCAGCGTCAACCACCATATCTGACTCGCCACATCGTGATTGTCGCTCGACACGCCGTGTGAGTCTCCCCATTCGCTCGCGGGCGCGCGTCTGGCGCACGTAGGGCATGACCCCCCATCGAGGATCTCTCCCTCGCGTTCTTCACAGTGGGCGTCCCTCGGGGTGGCGGGTGGCTGGCTTGACACCGCCACTGTGCCGCCCCGGGCGCTCAGCTCAGGCGAGGGGTGGGGACTTGTTGGTAGCCATGGCCGGGTGCTTCGTCATGGCCACGGACAAGAGGCCGCCCGAAGCCGCGGACCTCAGGGCGTGGGCGGCTTGCCGTCGCCCGCCATCAGGATGCCCACCGCGCCGCGGCCCACGAAGTTGAAGGCGTGCGTGACCATGGGGTACATGCCGCTCTCGGGCACCTCGAGCTCGATGATCGCCCCCTGTGCGGGGCTCAGGTCGACGGCCTGGCTGCCCCAGCCGCCGGCGTTGCCCCGCGCGAGGGTGATCCCTTCCTTGGTGACCTGGTCGAAGATCGTGCCCACGATGTGGAACGAGCTGTCGATGTTGGGTCCGGCGTCGAGCACGAAGATGCGCACGCGTTCCTTCGGCTGGACCTGGATCGGGTGGTCCTTGTACTGGTTGGCGACGCCGTTGAAGACCACGAAGTCCGGCGCCGGCGCGGCGGCCGAGGCCTTCGCGTAGTCGGCGATGTCGTCCTGCTTCGCACCGAGGTACCACTCGCTCTGCACGATCGCCAGCTCACGGTCCACCTTGGGCAGGCCGCCGCGCGGCTCGACGATGACCATCCCGTACATGCCGTTGGCGATGTGCTGCAGCGTCGGGGCCGTGCCGCAGTGGTACATCCAGACGCCCGCGTAGCTGGCCGTGAACGTATAGGTCCAGGTGGCCCCGGGCTTGATCTCCACCATCTGGTGGTTCATCGCGGTCTGGCTGGCATGGAAGTCGATGGAGTGGCTCATCGTCGTGGTGTTGGTGAGGTGCACGCGCACCGTGTCGCCGAGGTGGACGCGGATGGTCGGGCCGGGCACGGTGCCGCCGAAGGTCCAGACGTGCACCACGTAGCCGTCGGCCACGGTCATGTCGCGTTCGATGATGGGGAACTGGATGTCGTGCACCGTGCCGGTCATGACAACCGGCGCTGTCGGGTCGAAGACGGTGTAGGGCGGGGCGTTGGGATCCTTGGTCATCGTCCCGCTGCCGTCGCTGCTGCCGCTGGACGTGCCGCCGCCTGCCGTGGCGCCGCCTGAGCCGCTGACCGTGATGGCCCCCTTCATGCCCGCCTGCGCGTGGCCCGGGATGTCGCAGAGGAAGGTGATGCCGCCCGCCGGAACGGCCACGCTGCCGGTGGCGCTCTGACCGGCCTCGGCCACGATCTTCGTGCCGTCGGCGAAGGTGAGGTTGTGCTGGATGGCGCCGGTGTTGGTGAACTTCACCGCGTACGTGCCGGGGGCGGCCACGCTCAGCTGGTTGGGCTTGAAGCCGAGGTCGAAGGCCTCGATCTCGATCGTGCCACCGGCGGCCACGGTGGAGCCGACGCTCCCGGTGCCGGCCCCCATGCCCCCCATGCCGCCCATGCCGCCCATGCCGCCGCTCGCGTCGGCCGAAGGCGATGCGGCCCCCGCAGACGGGCTCGAGGCTGACCCGCCGTCGGACCCGGTCGGCGGGTAGGTCCAGTGCGGCGCCGCCGCCGCGCTGCATCCCATGCCCACCA
>DATHCS010000227.1:0-2302 GCA_035319405.1 Candidatus Dormiibacterota bacterium
GTCTTGCCCACGCCCGGCTCGCCGATCAGGACGGGGTTGTTCTTGGTGCGCCTGGAGAGGACCTGGATGACGCGCCGGATCTCCTCGTCCCGGCCGATGACCGGATCGAGCTTGCCCGCCCGGGCGTCGGCGGTCAGGTCGCGTCCGTAGCGCTCGAGGGCCTGGTACGTGCTCTCGGGGTGCTGGCTGGTGACGCGCTGCCCGCCTCGCACGCTGGCCAGCGCGCCGAGGATCGCCTCGTGGGAGGCGCCCACCGCCTCGAGCAGTCGCTGCGCGTCGCCGCCCGCCTCGGATGCGGCCAGCAGGAGGTGCTCGGTCGAGACGTACTCGTCCTGCAGGCGGCGAGCCTCCGCCTCGGCTCGCTCGAGGAGCTGCTGGACCCGCCGGTCGAGGGATAGCGAGCTGCCCGCGACCCGGGCACGACGGGACAGCGTGGCCGCCAGGTCCATCCGCAGGCGCGGCAGGTCCACGCCGAGCCGGCGCAGCGTGGCGGCAGGCACGCCGTCGTCATCGTCGATCATCGCCGCGAGCAGGTGCTCCGCATCGAGGACCGGGCTCTCCGCCTCGGTCGCCAGTCGCTGGGCGGTGACGATGGCCTGCTGGGCCTTCTCGGTGTAGCGATCGGGGGTCATGCGGTTCGTGCTCCAGTGGCGGCCGCCGCGCTGGGCGTGGCGGAGGTCGAAGCGCGGCGGGCCCGGGGATCGGGCTGCGCCACGTGGTCGGCAAAGGCGTGGAAGCGGCGTCGGCCCTCCTCGTCGAGGCCGCTTGGCAGCACCACCCGCACCGTGACCAGGAGGTCGCCGAAACCGTCGGCCCGGAAGCGGGGCATGCCCTGACCCTTCAGGCGGAACGTACGACCGGGTTGCGTCTCGGGCGGAACGCGCAGGAGGACCCGTCCCTTGAGCGTGGGGACCGGCACCTCGGCGCCTTCGATCGCCTCGGCCAGGCTGATGGGCAGGTCCGTGAGCAGGTCGGCTCCGCGGCGCGTGTACCGATCGTGCGGCTCGACCTGGACCTCGAGGTAGGTGTTGCCAGCGGCGGGACCCTCGCCGGCGGTGCCGGAGAGGCGGATCCGCTGCCCCGACGCGACGCCCCGGGGAATGCTCACCTCGAGGCGTCGCCGGCCCACCTGCACCAGCCGCTTGGCCCCGTGGTAGGCCTCCTCGAGGGTGATCGTGACGGGAGCGCGCGCATCCTGGCGCTCCAGCGGGGCCGTGCGGATGCGCCCCGCGCCGCCGGGCGGGGTCCCGGCCAGCGGCGCCCCGTCCGCATCGAGGCCGAGGCCGGCCAGGATGTCCTCGAAGGTCAGGCCACCACCCGCCGCCCGGGCCCGCGTCCCGCCGCCTGCCGCTCGCGCGCCTGCGGCGGCGCCGGTCCGAGCCCCGGCGAAGAAGGTCTGGAAGAAGTCACTGAAGTCGCCAAGGTCTTCTGCATTGCCGCGGTACTCGACCCGCACGCCGGGACCGCCGAAGCCGGCGAAGCCGGCGAAGGGGTCGGCGCCGCTGGCGGCTGCTCGCTGGTACTGCTCCCAGTTCGCGCCGAGCGTGTCGTACGCCTTGCGCTTCTGCGGGTCGCCGAGGACCTCATGGGCCTCGTTGATCTCCTTGAAGCGCGTCTCGGCCGCCGCGTCACCCGTGTTGACGTCGGGGTGGTGCTTGCGCGCCAGCCGGCGGTAGGCCTTCTTGATGTCGGCCTGGCTGGCATCGCGCGGCACGCCGAGCGTGGCGTAGTAGTCGCGGTACTCCATGGTCCGCCGAGCGGCGCCCCCGGGGACCTCAGGCCACCGCGGGCGGCTGTTCGGCCGGCGGGTAGCCCGGGCGGACCACGGCAGGCTGGGGCGCCCCGCGGCCGTCGCGGTCGGGCTCCTTGGTGGGCGCGCCGGGCGCACCCGCCGGGAGGGGGACCGGCTTGCGCCGCAGGGCCGCCTCGAGGACCTGGTCCATGCTGTCGACGAGCACGAGCTTGATCTGCTTGCGGATCTCCTCGGGGATGTCGCGCAGATCCTTCTCGTTCTTGCGCGGCAGGATGACCATCCGCGCGCCCGACAGGTGCGCGGCCAGGATCTTGCTCTTGAGCCCGCCGATGGGCAGGACCCGCCCACGCAGCGTGATCTCGCCGGTCATGGCCACGTCCTTGCGGACGGGGATGCCGGTGAGGACGGAGATGATCGCGGTGCCCATGGCGACGCCGGCGGAAGGTCCATCCTTCGGCGTCGCGCCCTCGGGCACGTGCACGTGGATGTCGTTCTTCTCCAGCGTCCGCTGCTTGATGCCGAACACAGGAGCGCGATTACGGACGAACG
>DATHCS010000228.1:0-13717 GCA_035319405.1 Candidatus Dormiibacterota bacterium
AGACCCGCTCGAGCAGCTGATCGCGCGTGAAGACCTGGCCCGGGTGGCGCACCAGGAAGGCCAGCAGCTCGAAGGCCTTGGGCTTGACGGAGACGAGCGCCCCGTCGCGCAGGAGTCGATGGCCCGCCAGGTCGACCTGGACTCGGCCCAGGTCGACGACGGCCGGCGGCTGTTGGAGGGACTGCTGATCGGCCCGGCGCAGGAGCGCCCGTACGCGGGCCACCAGCTCGCGCAGGCTGAACGGCTTGGTCACGTAGTCGTCCGCGCCGACCTCGAGGCCGACCACCTTGTCGATCTCCCCCTGCTTCGCGGTGAGCATCAGGATCGGCGTGGCCGATTCGGCCCGGATGATTCGGCAGACCTCCACGCCCGAGAGCTCGGGCAGCATCAGGTCGAGGATCACCAGGTCGGGACGGTCCGCCCGGAAGCGGGCCAGCGCCTCGCGGCCGTCGGCCGCCAGGCTGACGTCGTAGCCCTCCTGCTGGAGGTTCTCCGCCAGGGCCTCGCGGAGCGTGGGCTCGTCGTCGACGAGCAGGATCGTGCGCGCCATGTGCCCTCATCGTAGGGGCGGGGCGTTAACGAAGCGTCAACGCCGCACCGACTCCCAGGTCAGGCGGGCAGCGGCTCATCCTGCTGAGGCGGACCCGAGCTGGTCAACCTGGAGCGACCGAACCAGTGCCCCGAGAGGCGAAGCGCGGACCAGACCAGGGCCAGCATCACGGGCACCTCGATGAGCGGACCGACGACCGTCGCGAGGGCGACCGTGGGTGAGAACGCTGTGATCGCGATCGCGATGGCGATCTCGAAGTCGCGGCCGGTCGAGTTGAAGGCCACCGCAACCGCGTCCTCGTATCGGAAGCGCAGGCGCGCGCCCACCAGGAAGACGCCGAAGAACATGGTCACGAAGAAGATCGTCATGGGGACGGCCATCTCGAGCACGATGGCCGGTCGTTCCAGGATGAGGTCACCCTTGAGGGCGAACATCACGATCAGGGTGAACAGCAGCCCGAGGATCGACAGGGCGTGGAGACCTGGCTTCAGGCGGTCCATCGCCTCCTCGCCGCCGCGCCGGACGACCACCTGGCGCGTGAGCACGCCGGCGATGAGCGGCAGCCCCAAGTAGAGCACCACGCTCTGTGCCACGACCCACACGTCGAAGCTCACGTCACCAATCAGAAGTCGCGCATAGACCGGGATCAGAATCATCTGGACGACCGAGTTCATGGCCACGAATACGAGCGCCATGGGCGTGTTGCCCCTGGCCAGGTAGGTGAAGATGATCACCATCGCGATGCACGGGGCCAGGCCGTAGAGGATCAGCCCGGTGCGCAGTTGCGGGTCGGCAACGAATACGTTCGCGAGCAGAAACATGAAGAATGGCGCGACGAGGAAGTTGGCCGCGAGGACCACCACCAACTGACGTGGCGCGCGGAATGCCTGGCCGATCTCGGTGAGCCGGACGTTGGTCATCGCCGGGTACATCATCGCGAACAGCCCGATCGGGACGCCAAGGGAGAGCAGGCTGGCGACGGTCGGCTCGAAGGTCCCCCCGACGATCGCCTTCAGGGCGTCGATGGGCGGCGTCAACGTGAAGTCGGAGATCGACAGCGCGTTCCCGATCGCGATGCCGATCACCATGCTCACCACGACGAAGATCGGCAGGAGCCGGAAGTCTTCGAGCTTCGCCAGCAGTCGGGCCGCTGTCATCGCGCGTGCCTCAATCGGTTGCGATGGGCTCGACAGCCGCGTGTTTGGCGCGCCGCGCCAGCTCGATGAAGGGATCGAGGCGGGCCATGATCTCGCGGCGTGTCCGCTGGAACGCCGCCAGCTTCTCCGCGTCGGTGCCCTCGACCTCGGCCGGGTCGTCGAGCCCCCAGTGCAGCGTGTTGTGCTCGCCGGGGAAGATCGGACAGGTCTGCCGTGCCCGGTCGCAGACGGTGACGACGTAGTCGAAGGGCTGATCGAGGAACTCGTCCACGGACTTGCTCCTGGCCGCCGACCAGTCCACGCCGACCTCGGCGAGGACCCGCACGGTGTAGGGGTTCACGCCCTTCGGTGTGGTGCCGGCGCTGAAGACCTGGAAGTCGTCGCCGCCGTGCTGCCTGAGGAGGGCCTCGGCGAGCTGACTGCGCGCCGAGTTTCCGGTGCAGACGAAGAGGACCCGGATGGGTGCGTCGGGCATGCTCGCTCCCTTCCGCGCCGCGCGACCCGCGGCGCCGATGCTGTGCTCGAGATCGTCAAGCTCATCGTCGAGGCGTCGCAGCTCGGCCTGCTGGCGCGTGATGGCCGACCGCTGGTCGGCGATGAGCGGCGCCAGGTCGAGGTCGATCGCACCCCGCTCCAGGCACAGCGTGGCGAGGCTGCCCGCCTCGAGCGGCGCCACGCCCATACGGCGCAGCGTCAGGACCAGCCGCAGGTGGGCCACGTCGGCTTCGCCGTACTCGCGGTAGCCGTTTCCCGCGCGGTTGGCCGCGGGCAGCGCACCGGCCGCCTCGTAGAAGCGGATGGCCGACGGGGCGACCCCCGTCCGTCTGGCGAGCTCGGCGATCCTCACGCCGACACCCTACACCTTCGAGTCACTTGAAGGTCAAGGGGACGTGGCTCACTCGACGACGGGGAGGCGTCGGCCAGGCTTCGATGGTGTGGTCGGGTCGAATGGCAGCAGGGTCCCCAGCACGCGAGCCAGTCGCGCCAGCCCCCCGGGATCCAGCGAGTAGTAGGTCCACGTACCGCGCCGCTCGGATCGCACGAGCCCGGCCTCGCGCAGCACCTTGAGATGGTGAGAAACGGTCGGCTGCGCCACCTCGCAGCAGGCCGTCAGGTCGCACTGGCAGGTCGCCGCCTCGGAAGCCAGCTGGCGCATGATGGAGAGCCTGGTCGGATCCGCCAGGGCCCGCAGCAACTGGGCATCGCGTGCGTCAGGCAACGGTTCAGGCAGCCCGGACGGTCGGGCGGGCTGGGGCTCCGGCAGGGTTGAGATGTCCATCGAGGTGATTGTATCCAGCTCTGTCGATATTGACAATTATCGATATAATAGCGCAGCACACAAGCCCGAGCTCGAACCCGGAGAATGATGCGATGACCAGCGCCACCCACACCGCGACCACCGACCTCGTCGAGGAGGTGCGCGACCACTACGCGGCGGCGGCCCGAACCGTGCTCGACGGCAGCGGCGCCTGCTGCGCGCCCGACGAAGCGGACCGCTTCGGCGCGTTGCTGTACGACGCCGACGCCGCGGACGTCCCCGAGGCCGCACGCCTCGCCAGCCTCGGATGCGGCAATCCCCTGGCCGTCGCCGAGCTGAGGCCCGGCGAGCGGGTGCTCGACCTGGGCTCCGGCGGCGGCCTCGACGTGCTCCTCTCGGCGCAGCGCGTGGGATCGTCCGGCTTCGCCTACGGGCTCGACATGACCGACGAGATGCTGGAGCTGGCGCGCCGCAACGCCGCCGAGGCCGGCGCCACCAACGTCGCCTTCCTGAAGGGTCGGATCGAGGCCATCCCGCTGCCCGATGCGGCGGTGGACGTGATCATCTCGAACTGCGTGATCAACCTCTCGGTCGACAAGCCGGCCGTGCTGGCGGAGATGGCGCGGGTGCTCCGGCCGGGCGGACGGGTGGGCATCAGCGACGTGGTCGCCGCCGACGAGCTGACCCCCGCCCAGCGCGCCGAGCGCGGCAGCTACGTCGGTTGCGTCGCCGGGGCGCTCTCGTTCAGCGAGTACGAGCAGGGTCTCGTTGCGGCCGGCTTCAATGAGATCAGCGTGGCGCCCATCCGCGCGGCCGCGGAGGGCATGTACTCGGCCAACGTGCGCGCCGTGCGTGGTCCCGGTGGGCGGATCGTCTCACCGCCGCGCGACCAGGCAGCGCTGCCGGTCCTGGCGTCGCCCGCCGGCGCACCGATCGAGTCTGCAGGCTGCTGCGGCGGGGACGGTTGCTGCTAGGCGCCCGCGAGCGCGTGTGCTGACCGCATTCGTCGCCGGCGTCTTCGCCGGGTACGGCGTCGCCGTTCCCGTCGGCGCGATCGCGGTCCTGATCATCGAGGTCGCCGCGCGTCGGGGCCTGCGCCTCGGCCTCGCCGCCGGCACCGGCGCAGCCTCCGCGGACGGCATCTATGCCCTCCTCGCGGCGCTCTCCGGCGTGGCGCTCGCGGCCGCCATTGCGCCGTACGTCGCGCCGCTGCGGATCGTCGCGGTGGGCCTGCTCGTCGTCATCGCCGCGCGCGGGTTGTGGAGCCTCTGGCGCGAGCGATCGGCGGGCGGCCCCGACGCGAACCTGGCGTCGGGCGATGCCCCCACCGCCGGCGCAGGTCCGACCGTCACGGATCTGGGCATCTACGGGCGGTTCATGGGGCTGACCCTGCTCAACCCCATGACCGTGGTCTACTTCGGGGCACTCATCGTGGGGCTGCCCTCGACCGGCGAGAGCGCTGCCGCGAAGCTGGCCTTCGTCGGTGGTGCGTTCCTCGCCTCGCTCTCCTGGCAGTCGCTCCTCGCCGCCTTCGGTGCGCTGCTGCATCGAAGGGCCCCGTCCGGGGTGCGCCTGGCGGTCTCGGCCGCGGGGTACCTCATCGTGCTGGGCTTCGCGGCGCGCATCGCACTGGAGCTGGTGCCCGCCTGAGCGACGCGGGCGGCCCCGTCAGCCGTCGAGCGCCGCCGCCTCAGCGCAGATGGCCAGCGGAGCCAGGCGTTCGAGCCTCGCATAGGTCGCGCGGCGGCGAACCGTCCAGGCCACCAGGTCCAGCCCAGCATCGTGCACGAGCCGCGCGGTCGCAGGCGTGATCCCCTTCCACAGCGCGGCGACGGCCTGGCACCCCAGCTGCTGCGCCACGGCCAGGACGGAGGGGTCGAGGAACACGGCGTTGAGCCAGCGCGGCCAGCCGGGTGCCAGGTGGAGCATGGCCCGCAGGGCCTCGGGATCGAACGAGGAGACGGCCGCGCGGTGCAACTCCGGGCCTCGGCCCGACGCCAGCACGGCCACCGTCCCGGGCGTCGGGACCTCCTTGAGCTCCACGTCGAGGAAGGCCCGTCTCGGCAGGGTCGCCAGCACCTCCTCGAGGCAGGGCACTCCGTGGTCATGCAAGGTGTCCGCGTTGAGCTCCGCCACGGCCGCGTCGACGCCCTGCACGCGCAGGAGCGTGGCGTCGTGGATGACCACGGGCACGCCGTCGCGGGACAGGCGCACGTCGAACTCGACGCCATCGCTCAGGGGAGCCCTCGCCCCCGCCAGCAGCGCCGCCAGCGAGTTCTCCGGCGCCCGCCGCCAGTCTCCGCGATGGGCGAGGCGCAACGGCGCGACCGGGGGCATCAGCCGACCTCCAGCTCGACCAGCACCCCGCGATGGTCGGAGGGGAAGAGCGTGGGGTCGTCCACCGCGGGGCGATCGAAGCAGAGGCGCGCGCCGAGGGTCCGAACGGCGCCGCGGACCCACACGTAGTCGAGGCAGGCCGGGTCGCCGTTGGTATCCATGGCGGCGGCGATCAGCCCCGAGGGCCAGGTCACGTCCGCTTCGGCGCCGTTCGCCTCGCGAAAGGCGGAGCGGAAGCCGGCGGCGATCATGCGCGCGCATGCGGGCTGCGTGGGCGCCGCGTTGAAGTCGCCCGTGACGACCGATGCCTCGGCCTGGGGCAGGCCGTCGAGCCAGCCCAGCAACGACTCGACCTCGGGCCGTCCGGCCCAGCCGCGCCGCGCCTCGTACTGTCCGGCACCGGAAGCACCCAGCAGGCGGTCCTGCTGCATCACGTAGACGACCTCCTGCAGGCCGGCGACGTCAGGCTGGAGGGCCGCGAACTCGGCCAGCAGCAGGGGCAGCCGCTCGTCCCAGCGATCCGCGAGGTTGCGCAGGTTGAGCGTGAGCACGCTCAGGCGCGGCGGTGCCACGCGGGCAACGCTAGCACGGCCGGGCGGAAGGTCGCGTGCCCCGCTACGCTGTGCGAGGCGCTGGCCCGAATGGAGACCCGATGGCGCTCCTGCCTGCCTAGATGTTCGCCAACGTCACGCTGGTCCTGCTGGTCGTCTTCGGCCTCAGCGTCCTCTTCGACTACATCAACGGCTTCCACGACACGGCGAATGCCATCGCCACGTCGGTATCCACGCGGGCCCTCGCGCCCGGCGTCGCGATCCTGATGTCGGCCACCTTCAACTTCGTGGGCGCCCTCACGGGCACGGCCGTCGCGGCCACGATCGGCCAGGGCATCGTGACCATTCCCCCGGGCCAGGATGGCCAGGTCATCGTGGCCGCCGCCCTCGTCGGCGCGATCATCTGGAACCTCATCACCTGGAGGCTGGGCTTGCCCAGCTCGTCGAGTCATGCCCTCATCGGCGGACTGATCGGTGCCGCCATCGCCGGCGCCGGCCTGGCGGCCCTGGACATCAACAACTTCGTGGTCAAGGTCCTCTTCCCGCTCGTCGCCTCGCCGATCCTCGGCCTGGCGATCGGCTTCGCCCTGATGATCGCCCTGCTCAACGTGTTCCGCCGCAGCCATCCAAGGCGGACCCAGGACCGCTTCCGGCGCCTCCAGGTCGTCTCGGCAGGCTTCATGGCCTTCAGCCACGGTTCCAACGACGCCCAGAAGACGATGGGCATCATGACCCTGGCGCTGGTCACCGCCGGCATCCTGCCGAGCTTCGAGGTCCCGGTGGGCGTCATCGTCCTGGCGGCGACGGCGATCTCCCTGGGCACCGCTGCGGGCGGCTGGCGGATCATGAAGACGATGGGCCAGAAGGTGGTCAAGCTCGAGCCGGTACACGGCTTCGCCGCCGAGACGACGGCCGCCTCGATCATCCTGACCGCGAGCCACTTCGGCATGCCCGTGTCAACGACCCACGTCATCTCGTCGGCGATCATGGGCGTGGGCGCCAGCACAAGGGTCAGCGCTGTGCGGTGGGGCCTCGTCGGCAACATCGCGGGGGCTTGGGTGCTGACGATCCCCCTCAGCGCACTCGTCGCCGCGGCAAGCTGGTGGGTGCTGCACCTCCTGGTGGGCGCGCTGGCCTGAGGCCGCCCTCCGGAGGGGCGCGCGGGACCGAGCCCGTCATTCGGGCGAGGTCAACCCGCTTCGGGAGTGGTGGACTCGCCGGTCGCGGTCGCCGTGTGGATCGCCTCGACGAGACGCGCCGCCGTCGGCACGCCGACCAGCGGCACGACACGGTGGGCGCCCTCGGTCTCGACCCAGTCGAGCTCCATGCCCGGCGCCGTGAGCACGACCGGCTTGTCGGGATAGAGCTCACGCAGGCCGTCAACGAGACCGCGACCGCCGTCGCTCTCGCCGGTCGACCAGACGTCGTACAGCAGCACGTCTGCCCGCTCGGCGGCAAGGCACGGCTCGCCGCGCATCACGGGGCAGCTGGTGTACTGGGGACCCCAGCACTGCTCGACCTCGAAGCCGGCGTGCCGCAGCTCGTCCGTCTCCTGGTCGGCGATATCGATGTCGTGGTGGACGACGAGGACTCGCATGTCGTCCTCCCCCTGATGGCCGCCAGCGCCCTGGGCGGGCCTTCGCTCGGTCTGCCCCCATCCTGCCCGCGAGGCGAACGAGCGTTAGGGCCGAACGGCTGGCCGGGCCGGGCGCTTCGGCACCCAGCGTGGCCGGTGCCAGGGTGCACCACCTGACCATCGGATCGCGCCGCTGCAGGACCACCGTCGCGGGCAGGATCCCGCCCGCCGGTGTAGGGTAGCCGGCACCCGCACTCACCACGACTGCGGCCTCGGCCGGGTCAGCCGCCATATCCCGCGGCGTTCGACCTGGCGCGGCCTGCATGCACGAGGAGGCGTAGCCCATGCTCCGACGCTCCGCCCTGATGGGCGGTCTAGCGCTGCTGGCGTTGCTCCTGGTGTTCCCGGCGAGCGTCCTCGCCAACACCAACGAGCCCATCGCGCAGACCGGCGGCATGTCCACCAGCCTGGTGCCCCTCATCGGGACGCCGCTGTCCGTCGACGTGACGCTCGATCCCGCGACGGGGAACATCTCCAACGTCGCACTCAACCCAGCCCTGACCAAGGACACCGGCAAGAGCAACGACCAGTTCATGGTCTTCGCGAGCAGCGATGGCTCCACCAAGGTTTCGGTGAGCGCCAGGGGCAGCCGGCTGGCCATCAACGCCCGCGTGAAGTCGCTCGACGACCTGGTCGGCAACGGCACATGGTCGGCGGCGGTCTTCGGCGGTACGGTCAAGTCGACCGTCGCGTACACCATCGGCAAGGACGGCAGCGGCAACCCGACGCTGGCCATCGGCGCCATCAGCACGCCCTCGGGCGTGGTGGCCACGGTGTTCGCCCCGGGCACCAAGAAGGCGAAGTTCTTCAAGGACGCCCACAAGGTCGACTGGGCCTTCGCCGCCGGCGGCGTGAAGTTCGCGTCCAACGGCTTCACCAAGACGCTCTCCATCGCGGTCTGGGTGAGCAAGCCCGGTGGGGCCGCCTCGCTCAGGATCACGCTCAGCGGCAAGGACCGCCAGAAGCTGCAGGGCACCCTCGCGCAGCTGGCCGGCCCGCGGACCTGGAGCGCGCACACCTGCGATGGCACGCCGGTGAGCGTCAACTACCACGTCGACCCGAGCACGGGCAAGGTGGTCTTTGACAGCGCCACTGGCCCCAACCCCGTCAACAAGCAGCTCGGCCACGGGCTCCTGGTGCGCTTCAAGGCCACCAGCGTGGGCGTCTTCGTCTGGCTCAAGAGCATCGGCAACGACCAGTACAAGCTCAACGTGCTCGGCCAGTCCGGGCACTGCGGCAAGGGCTGGGACCACGGCCACAAGGGCGGCTCGAACGCCTGGACGGGCGGCGGCTCGGCCTTCGGTGGCTGGGGCGATCGCCGCCACGGGTAGATCGTCCTGATCCCTCATCCCCGGACCCTCGATCGAGGACCGCTCCGCCGGATCGGCGGGGCGGTCCTCATCTGCCTGACCCTCGCCCTGGCGGCGGGCGGGCTGGCGGCCTGCGGGGCGAGCACGAGCACCGCACCGGGGGGCTCCGGCGCGACGACGATCAGCCCCTCGCCGACGCCTGACCCATCCTCGCCCGCGGGCCGCCTGGCGACGGCCTTCGCCGGGCTGGCGAACGGCTACACGTTCCAGTCCAGCGTGACGGTGGCCGGCAAGACGGCCACCACGGCGAAGGGCCAGTGGGTCGCCGAGACGAGCCAGGTCACCGTGTCCGCGGCCGGCCGGGATGCCACGTACCGTACCGTTGGCTCGCAGGCTTGGGTCCAGCAAGGCGACGGCAGCTGGGTGCTGTCGGATACGTCGCTCCCAGGCGGTGATCCGCTGTCCGCCTTCACCTCGCCGTTGGGCGTCACGGAGGGGGCCTCGGGCGCCCAGGGCGTCGACCTGACCGCGTCCTACCCGCCGTCCGCGCTCGGCCTCGACGGCACCACGCCGATCGCTGTCGCGGTGCACATCACGCCTCAGGGCGTGGTGACCCTGACCTACGAGGGCACGGTCAGCGCGGGAGCGGCGTCGTCCGCGACGACCCTGGCGCCCGCGTCCGGCCTGCAGCCGGTCCCTGCGCCGAGCTCGGCTGCCGCCAGTCCCTCAGGGTGACCGCGACGCGCTGACCGGGGGCCCGCTGTCGGGCGGGATCAAGCGCAGGTAGACGTCGATCGGGCGACGCTCGTCGAATGTCATGCCCGGCTCGAGCTGGAGCACCAGGGCACCTCCGTCGCCCGTCAGGCTCCCACCGATCGACAGCTCCACACCGGCGCCCGGCATGATCCGACAGGCTGGATCGCCCCAGTCGGACTGGACCGACGTGGCGCCCTCCGCGTCGGGACACTCGAAGAACCCGTCACTGGCGAGGTGGATCACCCACGGTGCCGCGGAGCCGTTCGTGACCCACATCCGTTCGAGCCGCACGTCATAGGCCACGGCATTCGGGCCGTGGCCGTCGATGCTCATGCTCGTCGGCAGCGAGTACCGGTCGGTGCGGCCACCGGGGAGATATGGCGTCCCCGGTGGATCATCGGGGCTGGGAGCCCGTGCGAGCACGCGGCTCGAGGTGCCGTCCGAGCGGATGGCGACGATGTCGGCGCCCTGCGCGAGCGCCAGCTCCGTAGGCGCGTCGGCGGCCTGGCCCGGACGCCACGCGATCGCCGCCCAGGAGCTCACGTACCGCAGCGCCAAACGCGGTTTCCCGTCGGGGAGCTGCAGGACGTAGAGGCCTGCCTCGCTGTCCGGATCCTTGCCCACGAAGGCGATCGCCCGGCTGTCCGGCGTCCAGACGAGGGGGCCGTTCGTGCTGAACCCCTGCTCGTCCGTCCAGGCCGGCTCTCCGCCCATGGTCATGACCTTCAGGGTCGCGTCGCTGCCCAGCGTGGCGTACAGACGGCCGTCCGGCGACCACGTGCGATCGATTTGGGAAGTGTCAAGCGAGACCGTCGGGCCGCCGTCCGTGGGCACGATGCTCGTAAGCAACCCCTGGTCCACCCACTTGGTCAGCCGAAGATGCGAGTCGTCGATCCAGGTCGCGTCACAGCAGTCGCCGATCCGCCGCAGTTGGGAGCCGTCAGCGGCAACGAGCATCTCCGAGCCACCGCCGTCGCTCTGGGTGGTGAAGGCGATGTAGCGTCCATCCGGCGACCACGCGCCGGCGACGGCGGCGCCGTTGCGGGAGAGGTTCCGCAGGTCGCTGCCATCCGCGTTGACCAGCCATTGATCCTGCCGGGCCCACCAGCCCTGCTCTTCGGACCAGGCGCGGCCGACCGTGAACAGGATGCGCGTCCCGTCCGGGGACCAGCGCGGATCGAATGAGCTTCCGTCGGGCGATGGCATGACCCGCGAGATCCCCGAGCTGACGTCGAGGACCTCGAACCGGTCCTGCCGTGGTGGTGATCCCGCGGGGATGAGCAGCTCGCGCCCCGAAGGCGACCAGCGCGGGTCGAGGGTCGCCGGAAGGCCCGCCCGCAGACGGCGCAGCCCGCCCCCCGATGCGTCCACGACGTACAGGTCGAAGGCGGTGTCCACGTCCTGCGGGCCGAGCGGGTGGGGCACTTCGACGGTGAAGGCGAGCTGAGAGCCATCGGGCGACCAGGCGACGCTGAAGACCGAACGCAGCGTGCGCATGTAGCCGCCCACCGCCGGTCGGTACGGGCCAACGACCAGATACCCGACCGCAAGCGAGGCGGCCAGCGCCGCCACGCCGATGACCGCAAGCCGACGCCATCCCACGGAGCGCAGTTCCCACCGTCCCCGGTTGCGGGAGCCCTCGGGCGCCCGACTCGCGCGAACCCGCCTCCGCAGCGGTGGGGCGAGGAGGTGCGTCGTCGGAACCAGCGGCAAGGCATACCGCACGATCTCGGCTGCGCGTTCAGCCAGGCAGCGCTCGATGGTCAGGTCGAGCTGATCCTCCGGGATGGCACCCGCGGCGCCGCCCCCGAGTGCCCGGCGCAGCCGCTCGCGTCCCACCTGCAAGGCCCCGTGGCCCGCTCCGCGTCGCAGGCCGAGGAGCTGGGTGGCCTCGGCCAGCGAGTAGCCGGACACGTACACGAGGCTGAGGAGGGCTCGCTGGCGAGCCGTCAGTGCCTCGAATGCCCCCGCCAGCGTCGCCAGGCCGTCGGCCGGGCCACCTGCCACGCGCAGCGGCACCACCCGAGGTGCCAATACGAACCGGCCGAGGTAGCCGCCGCCGCCCGCCACGCCCCTGGGATGCAAGGCGGCCCGCGCGACGGTCTGATCGAGCGCCCGTCGCGTCCGCGCCGCAGCCCGGCGCGGGCCGCGACGTCCCCAGGCCTGCCGCAGGGCGCGTTGCACGATCGTTTCGGCCGTCGCGATGTCGAGGCAGATGAGGCCGGCGGTCCCCAGCAGCCGGGCATAGTGCGCGGCGACGAACGACGCCAGGTCGGACGGCTCGGGCGAGGCCTCCGGGACGAGCCCCAACGGCGCGCCCGTGGTCGTCCCCCGCGCGGCATCGCCCTCAGCGGCACCCCTGGGCCAGCGCACGCCCACTCCCCTTCCGGTCGCACCCCCGCTCGATCAGTCGGTTATAGCGCCCCTGGCAAGGTCTCCTCGGCCACGGCCGCCACGGCCGTCGGCCCCTTGCGGATGGGGGCTGGGTCGCTAGCTCTCGCCCTTGAAGGGTGGCTCGAGCATGAAGAGCTCCGTGAACTCGCGGCAGCGACCGTCAGCGTCGAAGCGCAGCAACCAGCAGTTGTGGTAGGTCTGTTCGAGCGTGACCCGCGAGGCGTCGCTCCAGTAGAAGCTGCGACCCACGGCCACGCCGACGTCGCCGGCCACCATCCAGGGACGGTACTCGCCGTCGTACGTGCCGGGCTCGTCGCGCCCGCTGGCGGAGCCGTCGGGGGTCAGCCACGACTGCACGATCGCCTCGCGGCCGATGACCGGCTCGTCCCACGGGTGGTAGCGGTAGCTCGCGTCCTCGCTGAACAGCGCCGCGATGGCGGCCCCGTCGTAGCTCAGCCATGCCTCGCGGTACTCGTCGAGCCAGCGCTGCACGTCGTTCTCGGTCATGGGCGTGACCTCCTCTCAGACGGCCCGCGCCGCCAGGCCGTCGAGCAGCTCGCGCGCCGCGTCGAGGCGGGCGAGGGTCCGCTCGTAGCCGAGGGCCACGAGCGTGTCGAAGAGCGGCGGGGTGGCCGTCTTGCCGGTCACCGCGACGCGGATCGCCATGAACAGGTCGCCGGCCTTCCAGCCCCGGTCCTCGGCGAGCTCCCGGAGACGCGGCTCAAGCTCGTCCGCCTCGTAGGCGACCGGCCCCACGGTCGCGATCACGCGGCGGGCCTCGGCCAATCCCTCGATGGTGGCGGCCGCGTCCCAGCGCTTCGGCACCAGCAGTCGCGGGTCGACCTCCAGCTCCTCGACGAACAGGAAGTCGAGCAGCGAGCCGACCGCGGCGAGTGTCGGCAGGCGCTCCTGCACGAGCGGCACGAGCGTCAGCAGCTCCGCCTCGGCGGGCTCGCGCACGGCTCGGCCTTCCGCACGCAGGACGGCCAGGTCGGCCTCGAGGAAGGGCGCCATGCGGCTCACGAGCTCGTCGGGCGCGAGGCGGCGGATCCACTGGCCGTTGAGCCACTCCAGGCGCTCCCGGTCGAAGATGGCGCCGCCCCGGTGGACCCGGTCGAGGTCGAAGACCTGGGTCAGCTCCTCCAGGCCGAAGATCTCGGCCTCGTCGCCGTTTCCGCTGGCCCAGCCGAGCAACGCGAGGTGGTTGACGAGCGCCTCGCGGATGAAGCCCTGCGCGATGTAGTCCGCCATCGCGGTCTGGGACTTCCGCTTGCTCATCTTCGTGCGATCGGGATTGAGGATGAGCGGGAGGTGCGCGAACTGCGGCACCTCCACGCCGAGCGCACGGAACAGCAGGATGTGCTTCGGCGTGTTCGAGAGGTGATCCTCGCCACGGATGATGTGGGTCATCGCCATCTCGGCGTCGTCCACGCACACGCTGAAGTGGTAGAGCGGCGTCCCGTCGGACCGGATGATGATGAGGTCGCCGCCGAGGTCGGACGCGTCGATCTCCACGTGGCCGCGGACCAGGTCGTCGAACGCGATCGTCCCCACGCCGACGCGGAAGCGGGTCACGGGCTTCCGGCCTTCGGCCTCGAACGCGCGCCGCTGCCCGGCCGTCAGGTGCGCGCATCGCCCGACGTAGCGGGGCGCCTCGCGCGCCGCCTCCTGCGCGGCCTTGTCGGCCTCGAGCTGCTCGCGGCTGCAATAGCAGAAGTACGCCTTGTCCTCGCGGAGCAGCTGCTCGGCCGCCTCCCGGTAGAGCGGC
>DATHCS010000229.1:0-2023 GCA_035319405.1 Candidatus Dormiibacterota bacterium
GCACCCGGCGCAGCCCCCCACCCCGCCGCGGCGGACCCGAGGAGCGCCGCCCCGACCCCGGCGCCGCCGTTCCTCACGCCGGTTTCGACCCGGGCCCGGGTCTTCAGCGGCGTGCAGCCGTCCGGCCTGCCGCACGTGGGCAACTACCTGGGCGCCTTCCGCAACTACATCGCGATGCAGGACGGCTACGACGCGATCTACTGCATCGTCGACTACCACGCGCTCACCAGCACGCATGATGGCGAGCTGATCCGGCGCAACACGCTGGAGATGGCGACCGGGTTGCTGGCCCTCGGGCTCGACCCCGAGCGGGCGATCCTCTTCCGCCAGTCAGACCGCCCCGAGCACACCGAGCTGAGCTGGCTGCTCGCCACGGCCGTGCCGGTGCCGTGGGTCGAGCGCACGCCTTCCTTCAAGGAGAAGAAGCGCAGCCAGCCCGACGACGTCAACTTCGCGCTGCTCAGCTACCCCGTGCTGCAATGCGCCGACATCGCCATCTACAAGGCGCGCTACGTGCCCGTGGGCCGCGACCAGGCGGCGCACCTGGAGCTGGCGCGGGAGATCGTGCGCGCCTTCAACGCCCGCTACGGGGAGGTCTTCCCGGAGCCCGAGGCGGTCTTCACCGACTCGCCCATCGTCAAGGGCACCGACGGCGTCAACAAGATGTCCAAGTCGATGGGCAACGTGATCGAGATCTTCGCCCCGCCAGATGAGATCCGCCGCCAGGTCATGTCCATGGTCACCGACACCAAGCGCATCAAGCGCACCGACCCAGGGCGGCCGGAAGTCTGCAACGTCTGCCAGCTGCACCGCTTCTTCGGCGACGACTACGAGGAGATCTGGGAGGGCGAGCGCACGGCGCGCACCGGCTGCGTCGATACCAAGCGGCTGCTCGCCGATCGCATCCTGGGCGCCTTCGCCGAGGCCCGCGAGCGGCGCGAGGCACTCCTGGCACGGCCCGGTTACGTGGAGGAGATCCTGCGCGCCGGGGCCGAGCGGTTGGCGCCGCTCGCCCGGGAGACGCTGCGCGAGTGCCACGACCTGATGGGGCTGGGCGAGGTGCGCTGACCCTGGCGCCGCGGCGACCGGCGCGGCCCGACGGGGAAGCGTCCGGGCCGCTCGACCCGCGGGTTAGACTCCGGCCATGCTGGAGCTGAGCGATCGGGAACGCAGCTGGCTCGATGCGCTGCTGATCGTGGGCACCGTCCTGGCCACGATCTTCCTGATCGGCCAGGTCAGCAGCATCCTGGTCTACTTCAGCGACGTCATCCTGATCTTCTTCCTGGCCTGGTTGTTCGCCTTCGTGATCTCGCCCGTCGCCACGGCCATGGTGCGGGCCATCCCGCGGCTGCCGCGCACGCTGGCGGTGGTCATCACCTACGGCGGTCTGCTGGTCGGCCTCACCGTGCTGGCGCTCTTCCTTGCGGGCACCCTGGCCGATTCGGTCTCGGCGTTCCTGAGCAGCCTGCCGCAGCTCGAGCAGAACCTGCCGCAGATCCTCCAGCCCTGGCAGGAGCGCCTCGACGCCATCGGGCTGCACGTCGACCTGGTGGCCCTGGCCCAGCAGGCGCTGGCCAACCTGGGCGAGCTGGGCAACTCGTTGGTCGGGCCACTGACCAACCTGGCCCTGGCCAGCCTGGGCATCTTCGGCAACCTGCTGATCGTGCTCTTCCTGTCGCTCTACCTGGTGATCGACCGGGACCGCTCGACCGCCTTCGTCAACCGCCTCGTGCCGCCGCGCTTCAGCGAGGAGTTCCGGCTGCTCGAGGTGAGCGTGGCGCGCTCCTTCGGCGGCTTCCTGCGCGGGCAGGCCCTGCTGGGCGTGGTCTACGGCCTCATGGCGCTGGGCGTGAACCTGCTGCTGGGGCTCGACTTCGCGGTGCTGACCGCGTTTGCCTCGGGCGTGCTGCAGGCGATCCCCTTCTTCGGGCCCTTCATCTCGTGGGCGCCGCCGGTGGTCGTGGCCATCTTCACCAAGCCCGAAGCCACACTGCCCGCACTGATCCTGATGTTCGCGGGCTGG
>DATHCS010000230.1:0-5867 GCA_035319405.1 Candidatus Dormiibacterota bacterium
CTTCCTGCGCTCGCTCGATCTGGCCCGGGCGATCCACCCCAGCGCGGACGGCGCCCTCGACATCCCGCAGGCGCGTGTCCTGGCGGCCATTCCCTTCGTAGCCGGCTTCTTCAGCCGCTCGTGGCTCGCGGCGGTCCTGCTGGGCACGGCCGTGTTCGTGATCGTGCTCTTCTTCGACCGCTGGGCCAGCATGAGCTACTGGCTGGCGGTGGCTCCCATCCTGCTCATCGCGGGCGAGGAGACGATCGTCAGGCTAGCGGCGCAGCGCGCTCGGATGCGACCGCCCGTGCGCGAGCCTCACGGAACTGCGCGCTAGACCGCGAGCCGAAGATCGCATAGGCCACCACCGCCACCGCGGGAGCCCCCGGGATGGGGAGCGCCATGATGACGCCGAGGAGAACGGTGGCCACGGGCAGGGCCATCGCACCGTAGTGGAACTGGCTACCGGGCCACAGGGCTGGCGTGGCCAGCCAGCCGGCCGCCCTGGTATCACGCCATGCGATCCACACGAGCGCTGCCAGGGTGGCCGGGACCAGCCAGGGGACTGCTGTCGCGGCCAGCCCTCCGGAGGTCTCCGCGACGAGCCGGGCCGTGATCGATGGCAGCGAGGACACGTAGCCGCGCCACAGGTCGGGCCAGATCAGGACCGTGCAGGCCGTGGCGACCCCGAAGAGCGAGATGCTGCGCCAGTCACGCTGTCCCAGCAACGGCAGCAGGGCGTAGATCTTGAGCGCCGCGGCGAGCGCCCCGGTCCATGGTCGGCCAACGAGCACCAGCGCGATCAGGACGATCCCCGGATTGCCGTGGGCCACGCCCTCCACCAGGGGCGGAAAGGCGAGCCACCACCAGGGCAGGCCCGCCCTGCGCACGATGTACAGGGCGGCCACGATCGAGGCCGCGATCCACGCCGCTGTGAATGCCTGCTCGCCCAGTGGAACCATCGGCAGCATGGCTACGAGGGTCGTGGGAGCTCCAGCGAAGTGGAAGACACGGCCGTCCGATCCGATCACGGCCGCGGACCACGGATCGAGGCCGTCGCGGAATGCCTGGAGGCCGGCGTAGTAAGTCCGAGCGTCGACGCCGAAGGTGCCCAGGACGATGTCGCCGAACAGGCCTCGGACCGCGACGCTGACGAACAGCACCGGGGGCGCGAAGTGCCGTAGCGCGCGCCCGACGTAGCCCCAATCGATCACGATCCGCGCAGGGTAGCGGACGGGCAGCGTCGCACACATGCCCCATCGGTCCTAGGCGGCGGGGCGCGACTCCGCAGTGCGCGCCTCGACGACCGCCGCTCCCTCGTCATAGATGCGGGCGACCGCGTCGGCCATCAGCTCCACGCAGAAGCGTTGATGCACCAGGTCGTGGCCGGCGCGCGCGAGCGTATCGGCCAGGGGATGGTCCGTCAGGAGGCGCACGATCGCCGCGGCCAGCGCGGGCGCGTCGTGGGGCGGCACGAGGAGGCCCGTGCGCCCGGGCTCGATCATCTCCGGGATGCCGCCCACGTGCGTCGCGACGACGGGGCGGCTCAGGGCCATCGCCTCCAGCACCGCCAGGCCGAGCGCCTCGCGGTAGGAGGGCAGCACGGCGACGTCGAGGGCCGCCGTGACCGAGGGCACGTCGTCGCGGCGCCCCGTGAACACGACGCGCGCTCCGGGCCGCGCACCGCGTGTGCCCACGCAGGCGTCGCCCGCGCAGTGCTGGCCGAGCAGGCCCAGTTCCGCGGCCAGCGCCTCGAGCGTCCCGCGTTGCGAACCTTCGCCGACGACCAGCAGGCGGGCCGCCGGAATGGCATCCAAGACCTCGGGCCACGCCTCGAGCAGCGTCGGGTGGCCCTTCTCCGGCTCGAGGCGAGCCACCACGCCCACCAGCGGCGTGCCCGGTGCGAAGCCGTATTCCTCCGGCAACGTGCAGCAGGCCTCGGTGCGGTCGTAGCGCGAGAGGTCGACGCCGTTGTAGATCAGGTCGACGGGGACGCCCGTCCTTCCCTCCCGCGCGATCTTGGCCACGATGGCGCGGCTGACGGCGACGAGCCGATCCATGCGCGGCGTCAGGGCCGCCACCGCGACCCGATCCTCGGCGCTGCGCACGCGGCTCGAGTGGACCGTTCCGACCACGTAGGGCCGGCGCAGCCCGAGCTCGGCGAGGCGCCATGCGGCACGCGTTCCCACGATCTCCGCGCGGTACATGTGGTTGTGGATGACGTGCGGCGGGTGAACGCGCAGGAGCTCGACGACCTGCTGCAGTGCCTCGTCATCGTCGGGCGCGTCGATGACGCTGACCTCCTCGCCCGACGCGCGCAGGCGGTGGACCGTGCTGCCGTCGCTCAGGCTGATGACCCGCACGTCGAAGTGGCTGCGATCGAGCCGGCTGAGGAGGGCCCGGACGTGCTCCTGCGCCCCACCGTTGGTGCCGGTCGCCAGGATCTCCACCACACGGACCCGGCGATCCGGGGCGAGGACCGCCCTGCGGGGGATCTCGAAGCAGGGCTCGCCGATGCCTGGCGCGGTCATGGTCTCGCAGCGCGCGTCACGAGCAGCCGCTGCACGGCCTCGTCGCGCGCCCCCCACTCGTACTTGTAGGCCTCGGCACCGCGCAGGAAGTCGAAACGACGGCGGCCCTGCTGCAGTTCCGCCCGCAGGTAGGCCGCGGCTCCGGTCACGCCCGGCGAAAGGTCGCGGGCGCTCGGGTCCATGCCCGCGTTGTAGAAGTAGCACGTCCCATCATCGAAGCCCATGGACGCGAAGATCAGGCAGCCGTCCACCTCGAACTGACCCAGCTGCAGCTGGCGTGCCTGACCCTCGGCCAGCTCGAGCTCCGCCAGACGGGCCACGAAGCGGCGGCTGCGCCGGCCGCCCTCGTTGGACGGGAAGAGGCCGTCTTCGCCCCAGCGCGCGGAGTGCAACTCGATGAAGCGCGACACGGCTTCGGGTGTCGGGTCGACCAGGCGGAACACGTTGGGCCCAGCGGCCTCGGCGCGCCGGATCTTGCGCCGGATCTCATGGCGATCCTTCTTCTCGAGGGTGCCCAGGTAGCCCTCCCAGTCGAGCCCCTCCGGCACGGTCACCACGGGACAGACGTCCTCCTGCTCCTGGTGCACGGTCCAGCCCTCTCGCTGGCCGAGCCGCTCGAAGGCTCCGGCCAGGGCCGCCAGGGCAGGGTCGGCCGCGCGCAGCCGCCGCAGGTCGAGGGCGTCCCACGCCGTGCCGGCGTGGCCGGGGTCGGGCGGACCGGCCAGTGCGTCCGCGGCCGCGCGGACCACGTCGTGGAGGTCGGTCGGGTCGCACAGCACGGTGGCGTAGTCGGCGTGGTACGTCGCCGCGAAGTAGACGACCTTGGCCTCCGGCGGGCCAGCGGGCGCAAGGTGCGGCGAGGCATGGCGCAGCACGGTCGCGGACCCAGAATCGCCGACCTCCGTGGCGTGACGGTGCATGAGCGGCACGATGCCGCGGATGGTCGATCGGTCGAGCGGAGCGCGGGCCTGCTCGGCTGGCACGCAGGCGAGGTACTGCTCATGCGCCGTGCTGCCATAGGCATCCCACCAGGCGCGATGCCACGTCCAGCGGCTGAAGGGGGTCGCCCGCGCCGTGCGGTCGAGGAGGCCGTCCCAGGCCGCGCGAGGGATCGCCTCGAAGGCGATCGGCCGCGCGACCAGCGGACAGGCAGGCTCGGCGGAGGCTTCGGCTGCGGGTGCGACGCTGGTCACGGGCGGCGAGCATACATCGTTGCGCTCGCAACCGTCCCCGGGACGCGTGGGCTAGGACTTCGTGGTCTGGTCGAGTGCGATCTTGGCGACCTTGACGGCGATGCTGCCGCCTGGCACGAGCAGCCCCACGGTATCCGCGCCGATGTCGAAGAGGGCGTCACGGGTGACCATCCGCGTCAGCTTGGGCATGAGCGCCTCGCCGGGCCGCATCTGGCCGGTCACGGCGTCGAGCTCCACCACGCCACGCCGATCCTTGGGCTTCCAGATGAACTCGAAGGCCCAGATCGGTCGGTAGTAGAGGTCGGTCTGCTCGAGCGTGAGCGACTCCTCGGTGACCGTGTCGGCCTGGACCGGCTTCAGCATCTCGGCCAGCAGCTGGCGCACCACGTACGAGGCGCGGTGCTCCGGCGGGACGACGACCGTGTCGTCGGCGGCGAGCGTGGCCAGGTCCGCGACCTCCTGGCGCGGCCCACCGATCAGCGCCCGCGCGTCGGGGACGGGCGCGCCCTTCAGGCCGTCCGAGAAGAGCTCCTGACCGAACTCCTCGCGGCAGTGCTCGACGGTCGGCACGACGAAGGCGCGAGCCGTCCGGCCGCTGTCCGCCACCGGGTAGGTCTGCCCGTTGACCGTGACCTCGCGCACCTCCGCGCCGCTGGCCGGCACCGTGTAGTCGCGCGAGCGGTCGTACACATAGCGGGCGCGGCACGCCACGTGCCAGAACGGCTCGAGGCGGCGCTGACTCTCGAGGAGGGCGATGTCGTCCGCCTTCGGCCGTTGCAGGAGGCCCCCCAGGCCGCTGCCGAATGCTCCCGCACGCCGATCCATCGCACGCTGGCGGATCTCCTCGAACGACAGCCGCTCCTCGAGCACGAAGATGCGCTGCTCCGCGAGCTGGATGTCCATGCCCCTCGTCCCTTCTCGACCCGCGCTCCGCGGCGCGGACGTCGGCCTGGGGTGTCCCTCAGGGGCACATCATCCAGCAGGCGCGCAAGCCAGCGTGGGGTCGGCCTGCAGGGCCTTGGCGCGAGGGGCGTCGCCGGCATGGACCTGCTTCTGCGCCGTGAGCAGCGCGGTGAGCGCGGCACCCTCGCCCTTGGCGCTGCCCGACCCCGCTGCGGTGGCCAGGCTGGCCGCAGCCTTGATCACGGCCCGAAGGCCTGCGTCGTAACCCGAGGCATACGCCTTGAGCGCCCCCTGGTTCGTCATCTCGGCCGCCGCGAGGCGCATCTCTGTCGCGGTCGCACCTAGATCGGCGGCGCCGGTCGCGACGGTTGCGTGCTGGGCCGCTTTCACGGCCGCCTGCAGGGCAGCAACCCGGGCGTCGAGGTCGCGCGTCTCGACCGCGGCGATGCAGTAGGCGATCTGGGCCTGCTCGGCCGAGGTGAAATGACTGCCTCCCGCGAGGACACCCACCGGCGGCGTGCCGCTCGGGGCCACAGTGCCGCTGGCGCCGGGAGACGGCGAGGCCGAGCTCCCTGCGAGGAGGAACGACGAGGCACCCGCGAGGGCCACGGCGGCGACCAGGACGACCAGCGTGGCGGCCCCGATGACCCGCCCGTACCGACGAGTGAGGGCGCCGCGCCAGCCGCGCGATGGGTTCGCCACCTTGCTCTCGGGGGTCTCGTAGTCCGTGCCGCGGTAGCGCTCGGTGAAGGAGCCGCCTTCCGGCTGTGCGGACGGGGGCCGACTGATGGTCCGCTGCTGGGTCGGTCCGGCCTCGCGCTCCTCGGGCGCGACGCCGGTCGCGCTCGCTGCGGCCTTGCCGCCCGACCTGCGCGGCGGCGCGGTCTTCCCGGCCGTCGCACCGAGCGGCGCCCCTTCGCGCAGATCCTGGCCGCATGTGGAGCAGAACGTGGCGGCTCCGGGCCGCATGGTGCCGCAACGCGGGCAGGGTCGATCCGACTCGGCGCGACGGTAGCGCGCACCCCGCGGCTGCCCAGCCATGGCGACAGGCTAGTCCGTGCGGCGGGCGGCGGGAAGCTGGGATCCAGCCGGGCCGGACGCGGGTGCGGTATGGCGGTTCACGTCCTAGTCATACCTCAATCGAGGCACTGGGCTCGATGGCCAATAAGTCCCGTCAGCCGCTCTCCTGGGGCAGCCGCCGCGCCAGGCGTGCCATGCCGCGAAGCTGCGCGAAGTCCCACTGCAACGCGGACAGGTTGAA
>DATHCS010000231.1:0-3903 GCA_035319405.1 Candidatus Dormiibacterota bacterium
GCCCACGTGCGGCAGGCCGGACGGCTGCACGCCGCTGAAGACCCGGGCCCGGGTCGAAACCGGCGTGAGGAACGGCGGCGCCGGGGTCGGGGCGGCGCTCCTCGGGTCCGCCGCGGCGGGGTGGGGGGCTGCGCCGGGTGCCGTGCTCATGGCGGCCGAGTCTAGCAGCGGCCGGGACCTACAATCGGCCCATGCCCCGTGACCCGTCCGCCGCCGCGCCGCTGCGTGTCGGGCTGCTCGGCCTGGGCACCGTGGGCCGCGAGGTGGCGCGCGGGCTGCTCGAACGGGGCCCGGAGCTGGCGGCCGTGGCGGGCGGCAGGGAGATGCGCCTGGCGGCCGTCGGGGTGCGCGATCCCGGCCGCGATCGTGGCCTGCGCCTGCCCCGCGAGGTCCGGCGCACGGACGACCTGGCCAGTCTGGTCACGTCGTCGGGCGTCGACGTGGTCGTGGAGCTGCTGGGCGGCCTCGAGCCGGCCGGAGCGCTGGTGGTGGCCGCGCTCGACGCGGGCACGTCCGTGGTCACCGCCAACAAGGCCCTGCTGGCACGACGGGGCGCGGCGCTGGAGGCGCACGCGCGCCGCGTCGGGGCCACGCTGCGCTTCGAGGCGGCCGTCGCCGGCGGCGTGCCCATCCTTGGGCCGCTCGGCGCGGATCTCGCCGCGAATCGCTGGGACAGCGTCTCCGGCATCGTCAACGGCACGACCAACTTCATCCTCACGGCGATGGCCGAGGAAGGCTGGGCCTACGCCGATGCGTTGCGCCAGGCACAGGCGGCCGGTCTCGCCGAGGCCGACCCGCGAGCCGACGTGGAGGGGCTGGACGCAGCCGACAAGCTGGCCATCCTGGCACGCCTCGCCTTCGGGGCGTGGCCCGCCGTGGCCGCCATCCGCCGTGCCCCACCGGCGACCGAGGGCGACGGCGAGCCGGGCATCACCGGCGTCACGTCCGAGGTCATCGAGGCCGCGGCCGATCTGGGCCTCGTGATCAAGCTCATCGCGCAGGCCCGGCGCGGGCGAGCCGGGTCGCTGGAGGCGTCGGTGCTGCCGACCGCCGTGCCCGTCGATTCCGCGCTCGGTCGAGCCGAGGGTGTGACCAACCTCGTGGTCCTGCAGGGCGAGCCGCTGGGCCGCCTCACGATGCGTGGGCCCGGGGCGGGCGGCCTGCCGACCAGCAGCGCCGTGTTGGGCGACCTGGTAGCCGTCGCCCGTGACCAGGGCTCGACGTGGGCCGGCCTGGCGCCGGCGGAGGCGCTGCCCGCCGCCGCGGTCCGCGACGGGCTCGCCGGGGCCCGACGCTGGCTCGGACCGGAAGCCGCGTCGACCGAGCGCCTGGCGCCCCGCACCCTCGCGGCGGAACGACGACGCCTCGCGGCGGCCGGCCAGGCGGGCACGCTGTACCCCGTGGAGGAGGGCTAGCCGTGCGCATGAGCGACGTGTTGCGGCAGCTGCGCCAGCAGCACGTGGCGGCCGAGGCGCGCCCGCGCCTGCTGCACCGCTACGCGGCGTTCCTGCCCCTCACCGAGGCCACGCCCCCGATCTCGCTGGGCGAGGGCGGCACGCCGCTCGTCCACGCGCAGCGGCTGGGGCGGGAGATCGGCTGCCCGGAGCTGTACCTCAAGCTGGAGGGCCTCAACCCCACCGGTTCCTTCAAGGACCGGGGCATGGTGCTCGCCGTGGCCAAGGCCATGGAGGCCGGCGCCCGCACGCTCATCTGCGCCTCGACCGGCAACACCTCGGCGTCGGCCGCGGCCTATGGCGCCAGCGCTGGCCTCGAGACCATCGTGGTGCTGCCCGCCGGCCGCATCGCCGCCGGCAAGCTCGTCCAGGCACAGCTGGCCGGGGCGCGCGTGGTGGCCGTCGACGGCGACTTCGACGACGCGCTGCGCATCGTGCGCGAGCTGGCGCGTCGCGGCGCGGAGCTGGGCCACGCCACGACGCTCGTCAACTCGGTCAACCCGCACCGCATCGCGGGCCAGAAGACGGGTGCCTTCGAGATCTGCGACGACCTGGGCGGCGCCCCCGACTACCTGGCCATCCCGGTCGGCAACGCGGGCAACATCACCGCCTACTGGCGCGGCTTCAGCGACTACCGCGACGCCGGTCTGGTCGAGACCCGCCCGGCGCTGCTCGGCTTCCAGGCCGCCGGCGCGGCGCCCCTCGTGCTGGGCCATCGCGTCGATCGACCGGAGACGGTCGCCACGGCCATCCGCATCGGGGACCCCGCCAGCGGCGAGCAGGCCCTGCGCGCTCGGGACGAATCGGGCGGCCGGATCGAGGCGGTCACCGACGAGGAGATCCTGGCCGCCTACCGCGATCTCGCCGGCTTCGAGGGCGTCTTCTGCGAGCCGGCCAGCGCGGCGGCCGTGGCCGGCGTGCGCAAGCTGGCTGCCGCCGGGGAGATCGATCCGAGCGCCACCATCGTGTGCGTGCTGACGGGACACGGGCTGAAGGACCCGGACACGGCCGCCGCGAACGCCGCCGCCCCGCTGGCGGCCCCGGCTACCATCGACGGCGTGAGGGAGGCCCTGGGTTGGTGAGCGAGGAGCGGGCACGGCCTGCGCGCGCCTCGCGACCTCGATCGGCGCCGCTCCCCGAGGGCGTCGTCGCGCGGCGAGTGGTCGTGGAGGTGCCCGCCACCACGGCCAATCTCGGCGCCGGCTACGACACGCTGGCTCTCGCGCTGGACCTCAAGGACCGCTTCGAGGTGGAGCTGCTGGACGAGCCCGGCCTCGAGCTGGCGGTGGAAGGGGAAGGCCAGGGCGTCCTGCCCGCCGAGCCGGACAACCGCTTCGTGGTGGCCCTCGAGACGGGCCTGCGCTGGGCCCTCGGCCAGGTGCCGCCCGGCGTCGGCTGGCGTGTGCGCATGGTCAACGACATCCCGCTGGCACGGGGCCTCGGGTCGTCGGCGGCGGCCACCGTGGGCGGGCTCGTGGCGGCCGACGCGTTCGCCGGCGGACGGCTCAACCAGCGCCGCCTGCTGACCCTCTGCATCGAGCTGGAGGGCCATCCCGACAACGCCGCGGCGGCGTTGCTGGGCGGCTTCGTGGTGACCGCGCTCGTCGAGGGCCGGCCGGAGTCCGTGCGCTTCGACGTGCCGCGCGACCTGCGCGCCGTGCTCTTCATCCCCGAGGTGCAGCTCTCGACGCAGGCGATGCGCAGCGCCCTGCCGCGCGAGGTGCCGCACCGCGACGCGGTCTTCAACCTGGGCCGGGTCGCACTCGGCGTGGCCGGCCTGGCCACGGGGCGCTACGAGCTGCTGCGCGCGGCCACCGAGGATCGCCTGCACGAACCGTACCGGGCCGAAGTGTTCCCGGCGCTCCCCAAGCTCGTGGCCGCGGCGCGGCAGGCGGGCGCGATCGGGGCGTGCCTCTCGGGGGCCGGCTCGACGGTGATCGCCTTCGGCGACGCGCTGCGACAGCTGACGGCGATCGAATCGGCGCTCCTGGCGGCGGCGGCCGACGCCGATCTCGCGGGCACGGCGCAGATCGTGACGCCACGCAACGCCGGGGCCGTCGTCATCGAGACGAAGTAAGGAGCAGGGGCGGCCGCTGGGGGGCGAATCGGCCTCTCAACGGCCGATCAGCGACGCGACGCGGGCATGGCTGGGCGACAGCGCTTCCGTGTGTCTGGTTCGGCTCGGCCTCGTTCGGCCCGGTTTCGATCGGCTCGGACTCGTTCGGCCCGGTTTCCGATCGGTCGTGCGGTGGCGCCTAGCGATCCCCGTGCTGGCGGACGCCGGGAACGGCCGTCTGAGCGGTCAGCCAGCTCCCCGGTGCTCAGCGATCAAAGTTCGAGCGTGGGGTCCAAGTTCGACGCGGATCCTGCAGCAGGCGGGTTGCCGGAAGACACGAGCGGAGTCTGGCGGCGCGCAGGCTGGTGGGCGGAGGATCGAGCAGCTGGAGGA